>JACCRJ010000363.1 GCA_013813615.1 Lautropia sp.
CCTGGAACACGATCTGCACTTTGCTGCGCAGTTGCCGCAGGCGGCCCGCCGGCATGCGCGCGATGTCGTCGGTGCCGAGCAGGATGTGGCCGGCGCTGGGGTCGATCAGCCGGGCGACGCAGCGGGCGACGGTCGATTTTCCCGAGCCCGATTCGCCGACGATGCCGAGCGTTTCGCCTTTGCGGATGCTGATCGAAACATCCTGCGCGGCGTTGACCGATCGCCGACCGGCGAAGAGCGAGGTGGTGGTGTAAATCTTGTCGAGCTTGCGCACGTCCAGCACCGTCGGCGCCTGCGCGAGCAAGCGCAGGGTTTCGCCGGCGCTGGCGGGCGGCAGGTGCGAAGGCACCGAGGCGAGCAGCATCCGCGTGTACGGATGCTGCGGCGAGTGCAGGATCGTGTCGGTCGGGCCGACCTCCACCAGCTCCCCGTAGCGCAGGACGGCGACCCGGTCGGCGATCTCCGCCACGACGCCGAAGTCGTGGGTGATGAACAGCACGCCGGTGCCGCGGTCGCGCTGCAGTTCACGGATCAGCCGAAGGATCTGCGCCTGGGTCGTCACGTCGAGCGCGGTCGCCGGCTCGTCGGCAATCAGCAGCGCCGGCTCAAGTATCAGGGCCATTGCGATCATGATGCGCTGGCGTTGCCCGCCGGAAAGCTGATGCGGGAACGAAGCGATGATGCGGTCCGGCTCCGGCAGGTGGACCTGCTCGATCATCGCCCGGATCTTCCGGCGCCGCGCTGCGCCGCCCAGCGAGGTATGTTCGCGAAGCACTTCGTCGATCTGGTCGCCGCAGCGCATGACTGGATTGAGCGCGGTCATCGGCTCCTGGAAGATCATGCCCATCTCATTGCCGCGCAATTCGCGCAGCCGGGCGGGCCCGATCCCTACCAGCTCCTCGCGCGCCAGCCCGATGGACCCGCCGGTGATCGGCAGCCCCTTCGGCAGCAGTCCCATCGTCGCGAATGCCGACACGGATTTCCCGGAGCCCGACTCGCCCACCAGGCAGACGATCTCGCCGGCGCCGACGGTGATGGAGAAATCCTTCAGCGCAAACGGACGATCCGCATGCGGCGGCAGACCGATCGACAGGCCCCGCACCTGCAACACCGCCCCCGCACCCGCGGCCCGACACGAGGAAGCGCGGCCAGCAGCCCGAGGCGCCATGTCAGGGTTCATCGAAGGCCTGCCACGATCGCGTCACCGGATGCATCGGAAAAGGCTCCACCGCAAGCAACGGAATGCCGAACCCAGCAGCCGCCGCGGATCCGGCTCCGCCGGTCCGCCAGCGGCGCCCCCTGGGGGGGAGGCGCCGAAGGCGCATCGGGGGGAGTCATAACTTGGGATCGAGCGTATCCCTCAGCCCGTCGCCCAGCATGTTCACCGCCAGTACCGTGAGCGTCAGGAACACGCCGGGTATCAGGATGTTGTGCGGCAGCAGCTGGAACACGCCACGGCCCTCCGCCATGATGTTTCCCCAAGTCGGCGTCTCCGGCGGAATGCCGACGCCGAGGAAGCTCAGGATCGATTCGAGCAGGATGGCGGATCCGCAGATGTAGGTGGCCTGCACGATCAGCGGCGCGATGGTGTTCGGGAGCACATGGCGGTAGAGGATCTTGTGCACGGGCGTGCCGACCGAGATCGCCGCCTCCACATACGGCTCTTCGCGGATCGACAGCACGATCGAGCGGACCAGTCGCACGACGCGCGGGATCTCCGGTATTGCAATCGCCACCACCACGGCCAGCAGGCTGGCGCCCGACAGCGAAACCAGCGCGATCGCGAGCAGGATCGACGGGATCGCCATCAGCCCGTCCATGATCCTCATCACGACGCCGTCGAGCCAGCGGAAGTAGCCCGACACCAGGCCGATCAGGAGGCCGACGGCGACCGATACCGCGGCGACGAGTATCCCGACGATCAGCGACACGCGCGCGCCGTGGACGACCCGGCTGAAGATGTCCCGCCCGAGGCCGTCGGTACCCATCAGCACCGTCTTCTTCACCCGCTGGCCGTCGTCGTTGCGAAAGCTGATCTCTTCACCCGGCGCCTTGTTGCGGCCCGCCGGGTTGATGGCGGTGGGATCGTCCGGGGTGATCATCGGGGCGGCAATGCCCATCAGCGCGATCAGCACGATCATGATCGCGCCGATGACGACCGACAGGTTGGCCCTGAGGCGCCGCCAGATGGAGGCGGTGGGGCGGGGCGTGTACTGCCCGGCAACGAACGGCGCATCGGGCATGAGCCCCCCGGTCAGCGGGTGGCCGGTTGCCCCGGGTAGATCGGCACTCATGCCGGCTTGACCATGGGTGCCATCAGTAGCGGATTCGCGGATCGAGGACGGTGTAGAGCAGGTCGATGGCCAGGTTGATGAGCACGTAGGCGACGGAGAAAAGCATGATCACCGCCTGCACGGTCGGATAGTCGCGCGCCAGCACCGCGTCCACCGTCAGGCGCCCCAGTCCCGGAATGTTGAAGACGCTTTCCGTCACCACCACGCCGCCGATCAGCAAGGCGATGCCGACGCCGATCACGGTGACGATCGGCACGGCCGCATTGCGCAGCGCATGCCCCAGCACCACTTTCATCTCCGGCAGGCCCTTGGCGCGCGCGGTGCGGACGTAGTCCTCGTTGAGCACTTCCAGCACGCTGGTGCGGGTCATGCGCGCGATCAGCGCGATATAGATCGTGCCGAGCGCCAGCGTCGGCAGGATCAGGCGGTGGATGAACCCGCCGAAGCCGTTGGCGATCGACTGGTAGCCTTGCACCGGGAACCAGCCGAGCTTCACCGACAACAGCCAGATCAGGCAGTAACCGGTCACGAACACCGGCACCGAGAAACTCATCACCGAAAAGGCCATCACGGCGCGATCGATCCAGGAGCCCTGGCGATACGCAGCCAGCGTGCCGAGCGGCACCGCCAGCAGCGTGGCCAGGGTGATGGTGCTGATGGCGAGCGCCAGCGTCGGCTCGATCCGGTCTGCGATCAGGTTGGCCACCGGACGCTTGTAGAAGAAGGACTCGCCGAAGTCGCCGGTCAGCATGTTGCCGACCCAGATGAAGAACTGCGTCGCGATCGGCCGGTCGAGGCCGAGGCTCTGCCTGATCTGCGCGAGGTCCGCACTGGTGGCGGAGTCCCCGCCGATCACCGCCGCCGGATCGCCCGGCGTCAGTCGCAGCATGAGGAACACGATCAGTGCCACGACGAGCAGAACCGGGATCACGGCGGCGATGCGCCGTGCGATATAGATCCACATGAAGCGGCGTCGCCTCCTGAACCTGCTGCCCCGCTTCGCCTACTTCTTCTCGACGTTCCAGAAGACCTGCACGGGCGCGATGATGATGCCGGAGATGTTGGACCGGTGCGCCATCGGCTGGTACCACTGGCCCAGGAAGATGTGCGTCGGGTATTCGTTGACCACCCGCTGCTGGACCGCGAGCGCGATCGCCTTCTGTTTGGCCGGATCCGTTTCGCGGGCGAAGTCGTCACGCAGTTTCTCGAGCTTTTCGTCGCACGGCCAGCCGAAGTTGGCCTTGTCGCAGGCCGAGTTGACGAAGGAAGTCGCCACCGGGTTCAGCACGTCGGCCGACACCCAGGAGGTCAGCATGGCGTTCCAGCCGCCCGCCGACGTCGGCTCTTTCTTCACCCGCCGCGCCACTACGGTTCGCCAGTCGCTCGACTGCATGTCCACCTTGAAGCCAGCCTTCTCCATCAGGGACTTCGCGACCGGCCCGAGGTTGGTCAGGACCTGCAGGTCCGTCGAGTGCAGCAGCACGACAGGCGTGCCGTCGTAGCCGGCCTCCTTCAGCAGCGCCCTGGCCTTCGTCATGTTGGACTCGAGCTTGTCCTTCATTCCTTCTTCCGAGGCGAGCGGTGTGCCGCAGATGAACATCGCCTTGCAGACCTTGTAGTACTTCGCGTTGCCGATCGTCGCCTGCAGGAAGTCCTCCTGGTTGAACGCCTCGTAGAGCGCCGCGCGGATCTTCGGGTTGTCGAACGGCTTCTGCTGGACGTTGAAGCGGAAGGCATACTGATTGCCGAGGGGGTTCTGCTCGAGCAGCTTGACGTCCTTGGCCTTCTCCAGTGTCGGCAGCAGGTCGTGGCGGGGCTGCTCGATCAGGTCGATCTCGCCGGCGACCAGCGCGTTGACCGCGGTCTGCTGCTCCGGCATGCTGATCCACTCGACCCGGTCGACCTTCGCGACGTGGCCGCCGGCGAGCCCCGACGCCGCCTCGCTGCGCGGCTTGTACTTGTCGAACTTGACATAGACGGCGCGATCGCCCGGCTTCCATTCGTCCACCTTGAACATGAACGGGCCGGAGCCGACGTATTCCTTGATCTGCTCGCCACCCGGCGTCTGCGCCACCCGCTTGGGCATGATGAACGGCACGTTGGAGGACGGCTTGCCGAGCGCGAGCAGCATCAGGCCGGTCGGCGAGTTGAGCGAGATCTCGAACGTCTTCTGGTCGGTCGCCGTCATCGCCTTGACGAAGCTCAGCAGCTTCTGGCCGGTCGCATCCTTGCTGCCCCAGCGCTGCAGCGACGCGATCACATCCTCGCTGGTGACCGGCGCGCCGTCGTGGAACAGGAGCCCGTCACGCAGCGTGAAGGTCCATTTGAGGTTGTCGTCGGAGACGCTGTACTTGTCCACCATCTGCGGCTTCACCTCGCCCTGCGCGTCGGTGGTGAAGAGCGTTTCGTAGATCATGTACCCGTGATTGCGGGTGATATAGGCGGTGGTGAAGATCGGGTCGACGATCTTGAGGTCCGAATGCATCACGACCTTGAGCGTGGTCTGTGCCTGCACCGGCGGGGCCGCGAGGGCGCCACCGGCAAACACCGCGATCGCGAGCGCCACGGCCGTCGCGCCGCGCAGTGCTTCTCCTGGTGCTGCTCCTCTTACTTCGCTGCCTGTTCCAACGATGCCCATGTTCCTCTCCGGTCCGTTTTGCGGTTGGTCCGCGGCTAATTCTCCCCGCTGGTGTCTGCGCGGGTGCTGAGGCTATTGTGCAGCCGAAGCCCCCGCTGTCAACAGGGCGGCCGTCGCAGATGCCAGGGTGTCGCCGCCTGATACGCGGACGCAGCCTTGATGCACAGGGCTTCCTGGTGGTGCGGCGCGACCAGTTGCAGTGCAATCGGCAACCCGCTGGTGCTTTCGCCGCAGGCGAGCACGATCGCGGGCTGCTGGCTGAGGTTGAACGGCGTCGAGTAGGGCGTCCACCAGGTCCAGTCGAACGATTCGAATCGTCCAGCCGCCTCTGCCACCTCCCTCGGCACATCGTCGCCCGCGTGCGGCGCGATCTGCCCGGTGCGGAACGGCAGTACCGCCGTCGCCGGCGTCAGCAGCAGGTCGTGCGTCTGCGCGAGGCGGCGCATCGCTACTGCGATCTCCAGGCGCTGGCTCTGCGCCTGCAGGAAATCGGCAAGCGTGTAACGCGCGGCGTCTTCCATGGCGTCGCGCAGGCCCGGGTCCAGCAGTGCGCGCTTCGCTGGCGGCAGCTTCATCAGCATATCGCGCGCGCTGGTCATCCAGTGGACCATGAAGGTGTCGTGGCAGTCGGGAAATCCCGGATCCTTGCGCTCGACCGTCGCGCCGAGCGACGCCAGGGTTGCCGCGGCCGCATCCAGCGCGCGCTCGATCTCCGGATCCAGGCAATCGACATAGCCGAGCCGGGGGCTGTAGGCGATTCGCATGCCGCGCAGATCCGGCGGTGCGGCGCAGCCGGCGTCGGCGAAGGCATCCAGCACATGTTCGTGGTTCGTGGGCGCAAGCGCCCAGCCGTCGCGCGGGTCCGGGCGCGCCAGCACGTCGAGCATCGCTGCCGCGTCAGCGACGCTGCGGGCATGCGGACCGAGGTGGGCGACGGTGCCCATCGGCGACGCCGGCCATGCGGGGACGCGGCCGAACTGCGGCTTGATGCCGACCGTGCCGGTGAACGCGGCCGGTATGCGGATCGATCCGCCGCCGTCGGTGCCCACCGCCAGCACACCCATGCCGGCCGCCACCGATGCAGCCGCGCCGCCGGAAGAACCGCCGGGCGTGCGCGTCGTGTCCCACGGATTGCACGTGATCCCGCTCAACGGGGACTCGGTGCTGGCCCGCCAGCCGAATTCCGGCGTCGTCGTCTTGCCGAGCAGTACGGCGCCGGCTTCGCGCAACCGGGCGGTGGCCGGTGCGTCCTCGTTCCACGACTGGGTGGGGTCGGTGGTTTTCGAGCCGCGCAAGGTCGGCCAGCCGCGGGTCAGGATCAGGTCCTTGATCGAGGTGGGCACGCCGTCGATGCGGCTCAGCGGCTTACCGGCCTGCCAGCGCTGCTCGGACTCCCGGGCAGCGGCCATCGCCGCCTCGTGGTCGACCAGGCAGTAGGCGTTGAGGGAGGGATTCAGCCTGTCGATCCGTGCGAGCGTCGCGCGGGTGACCTCCACCGGCGACAGCGTGCGGCGCTGGTAGTGACGGGCCAATGCGGTGGCGTCTAGCCAAAAGAGTTCGTCCCCGTTGGCTGGTCCGTCGGTGTTCACGGTTGCACTCCTTGCTCCTCTCGATCGGACCCCGAGGGTAACCGATGCCGGGGCAGCGCATACAATCGGGCGCTTTTCCAGGTCCCGGGGTTCAGGATGAAGATCGCCGTCGGCGGCATGCTGCATGAAACCAATACCTTCGCGCCTACGCGGGCGAACCTGGATGCTTTCGTCAAGGGCGGCGGCTGGCCGTCGATCCAGTACGGCGAGCCCCTTTTCGACGCGGTCGCCGGCGCGAACCTGCCGGTCGCCGGTGCCATCGACGCGCTGCGAGCAGCCCGGCACGACATCGTGCCACTCGCCTGGGCTGCGGCGTCGCCGTCGGCGCAGGTGACCCGCGAGGCCTTCGAAATCATCGTCGGCAACCTGATCGAGCGGCTGCAGCAGGCGCTGCCGGTGGACGGGGTCTACCTGGACCTGCACGGCGCGATGGTCTGCGAGCACGTCGACGACGGCGAGGGTGAGATCCTGGCCCGCGTGCGCCGGGTGGTGGGCGCAAAGGTGCCGGTGGTGGCAAGCCTGGACCTGCATGCCAATGTCACCCGGCGGATGGTGCAGATGGCTGATGCCCTGACCATCTACCGGACCTATCCGCACGTGGACATGGCGGCAACCGGCGCGCGCGCGGCCACCCGGCTGATGAGTATCGTGCAGGAAGCCCGGTTTCCCGCGAAGGCCTTCCATGTGTTCGACTACCTTACGCCGCTGCCGTCGCAGTGCACCTTCATGGAACCGGCGAAGGGGCTCTATGAGTTGCTCGAGCGGATCGAGCGCGACTGCGACGTCTGGCTCGATCTCGCGCCGTGCTTTCCGATGGCCGACTTCGCGGAGTGCCAGATGACCGCGGTCTGCTACGCGCCGGACGAGCGGGTGGCCCGCGAAGCCCTTGCCGGTCTTGTCAAAGCGGTGGAGGACGCCGAGCCGAAGTTTGCCCTGACCCTCTGGACCCCTGCCGATGCGGTGGCGCATGCCGCGCGCCACGGCGCGCCCGGCGCGCCGGTCGTGTTGGCTGATACCCAGGACAACCCGGGGGCCGGCGGCAACGGCGACACCACTGGGCTGCTCGCGGCGATGATCGCGGCCCGCGCGCCGGAGTCGGTGCTCGGGCTGCTGATCGACCCGTCGAGCGCCAGTCGGGCCCATGCAATCGGCCTCGGTGGCGCCGGCGACTTCTCGCTCGGGGCCACCTCCGGCGTCGCCGGGCACGAGCCGGTGACCGGCAGGTTCGTCGTCGAGCGTCTCGCCGACGGCCGCTTCACCTGTACCGGGCCGATGTTCAAGGGCTTCAGGATGAACCTGGGCCCGATGGCCCTGCTGCGCGAGGAGAGGTCGGGTGTCCGGGTGGTCCTGGCGTCGGTGAAATGCCAGGCGGCCGACCAGGAGATGTTCCGCCATGTCGGCATGGAGCCGATCCGGCAGCGGATGGTGGCGGTCAAGAGCTCGGTGCATTTCCGGGCCGACTTCCAGCCGATTGCCCGGGAAGTGCTGGTGGTGCGTTCGCCGGGGCCTGCGCTGGCCGATCCGGCGGACTTCCCGTGGAAGCATCTTCGGCCCGGCCTGCGGTTGCGGCCCCTGGGACCGGCGTTCGAAGCGCCGGCGTCGATCGGTTGAAGCCGCGGTCGGGCCAGGGCCTGGCGCAGACTACCGCTGCGGAAGTCGAGCGCGCCGCGCAGGCGCTGCTGCGCGAGGATGCAGCTGGCATCGGTGCTCGGGTGGTGGCGGGGGAACTGCGGGCGCAAGCCCTGCTGGAGGCGTCGCTGCAGCGGATCGAGGCGGTCGACGACCGGCTGGGCGCCGTCTGCTGGCGCTCGCCGGATCTGGGACGCGAAGCCGCGCGCGCGGTCGATGCGGAGGTCCGCGCGGTGGCGGGCCGGCCGGATGCGCAG
>JACCRJ010000344.1 GCA_013813615.1 Lautropia sp.
CTTCAAGCGCCTCGCGACGCTGCGAACGGACGCGGAACTGTTCGTCAGCGTGGCGGAGCTGCACTGGCGCGGCCCGACCAATGCATTCGAGTCGTGGGCGGAAAAGGCAAGTGCCCCGCGCTTGCTCGCGCGATGCCTGAAGGCGAGCGAAGGTATTCGATAGCGAAGCCGGGCATTCCCCCAGGCTATAGCAAATGCGCTTCAGCAGCCTGGCATCGAACACATTCGTCGGCCTTGCGTCAAGTCATGGCATGATGGCGGGGCACGCCGCTGACCCCCTCCGCGTCGATCCCCGTACGTAATGCGCTGCCTCCTGATTCTCGCCCACCCGCGCCGCGACAGCCTGTGCGGCGCGCTCTTCAACGCCTTCGCCGCGGGCGCGCGCGAGGCGGGGGTGACGTGCAGGGAACTGATCCTGAGCGAGATGAGCTTCGATTCGTCGGTGCATACCGCCTCGCCCGAACAGCAGCCGCTGGAGCCCGATCTCGTGCAGGCGCAGGACGACATCGCCTGGGCCGAGCACCTGGTCTTCGTATACCCGACGTGGTGGGGCACCTTTCCGGCCCTGCTCAAGGGTTTCCTCGACCGGGTCATGACGCCGGGGTTCGCCTTTCGGCATGGTGCGCCCAACACCTGGGAAAAGCTGCTGGCCGGCCGCACGGTCGACCTGATCACGACCATGGATACGCCACCGCTGATCTACCGGTTCGTCTACCGCGCGCCGGGAAGCCAGGCGCTGGCCCGCGCCACCCTCGGCTATTGCGGCCTGCGCACCGCCCGCATCCACGCCTTCGGCCCCGTCGTGAACTCCAGTGCCGCGCAGCGCACTGATTGGCTGGGGATCGCCCGCGCGAGCGGCCAGCGGCTGATCGACGGCGCTTTGTCACCGACGCAGCGCAGCGCGCAGCGGCTTTTCGCATGGCTGGCCGCGCTGCGCCTGCAGTTCTATCCGATGACCTGGATCGCCTATACGGTCGGCGCGCTCCTTGCCAGCGCGGAAAGGCCACTCGCCACGCCCGCCTACGTCCTCGGCTACCTCACCGTGTTCCTGCTCGAAGCGGCCACCGTCTTTCTCAACGACTGGTTCGATTTCGAGAGCGACCGGCGCAACCGCAACGCCGGCCTGTTCACCGGCGGCTCGCGGGTACTGGTCGATGGCCGCCTCGATCATGAAGCAATGCGCAAGGGGATCAGCCTGTCGATCCTGGTCTCGACGGGTGCGCTGCTCGCACTGCTCGGTTCGGCCACCGCGGGCGCCGGGGCGATCGCCGCGGTATACCTTCCCCTTGGCATGCTGGCGCTCGGCTACACGGTTCCGCCGCTGCAGTTCTCGCACCGCGCAATGGGTGAGTTCGACGTGGCGATTACCCACAGCGCAGGCGCGATCATGGCCGGCTACGTGGTCCAGGGCGGCGGCCTGGCGGACAGCGCACCGTGGCTGCTGGCACTGCCGCTGGGCGTATCGATCCTGCCCTCGATCCTGCTCGCAGGATGTCCCGACCGCGAGGCCGACCAGGCGGCGGGCAAGCGCACCCTCGTCGTCGCACTCGGGGCACGCAGCGCCGTACGCCTGTCCGCGGTCGCGGCCACCGCGGCGCCGATCATTGCCGCAATGCTTGCGCTCGCGCGGCCGGACATGGCAGCGCTGCTCGGCTGGGGCGTCGCCGGCGGCACCGTGCACGCCATCTTCCTGGTGCGACGACTGAGCCGGCTCGCTGCCGGCCCGATGCCGGAACGCATCGATGGCCCGATCGTGCTGGCATTAACCTTCATGCTCTGGTTCTGCGTCCCGCCGCTGGTTGTCCTGGGCCTCGCCGGTGCAACCGCAGGAAGCTGACCTCCCGCAGAACGGGTGCAGGTGTTCCCAGACCTCGGCGCTCGCTACCGCCGTGCGAAAGGTCCGTGCTATGGCCTTGCACGACGTCGTGATCTGCACGTCGATTCCGGGGCGCAGCGCGTGAAAGCGCGCCAGCCGCGGCACCAGCCAGCGGATTGCGAACGTGGGTGGAAGCTTCAGCCGCAGCCGGACCGATTCGGGGCCTCGCAGCAGCGCCTGCGTGCTCTGCTCGA
>JACCRJ010000375.1 GCA_013813615.1 Lautropia sp.
GTGCTGATGTGCATCTTCTTCGCGGCGTCGAGCGGGGTGATCGGCGCCACCGAATCCGTGGTCGGACTGCTGACGATTCCGATCATGCTGCGCTACGGCTACAGCAAATCCCTGATCAGCGGCACGATCTGCGCCGGGGGCTCCCTGGGAACGATCATCCCGCCGTCCGTCGTCGTGGTGGTGATGGGACCGCTGGCGGACCTGTCGGTCGGCGACCTGATGTACGGGATGCTGTTCCCCGGCCTGATCATGGCCGGCCTCTATCTTTGCTACATCCTGGTCCTGTGCGTGATCAAGCCGGAGATGGGCCCGCGCATTCCGCCCGAGCCGGGGGAGCCGAGCTTCGCCAGCAAGCTCTGGATCAGCACGGTCAACCTGCTGCCGCCGGTGTTCATGATCTTCGCGGTCCTGGGCTCGATCCTGCTGGGATGGGCGTCGCCGACCGAAGCGGCCGCCATCGGCGCGCTCTGCTCGGTCCTGCTGACCGTGCTCTACGGCCAGTTCAGCCTCGGCGGCCTGTCGGAAGCGCTGATCAAGACGCTGACCATCACGGCCATGATCATGGGCGTGCTGCTGGCGGGCACGCTTTTCACCGGCGTCTTCATCGGCGGCGGCGGCATCAGCACCGCCAACATGCTCATCCAGGAGATGCAGCTCTCTCCCTGGATGCTGCTCTACCTGATGCTGTTCATCATTTTCCTGGTGGGTTTCTTCCTGGACTGGATCTCCGTCGTGCTGATCTTCATCCCGATCTTCACGCCGCTGATCAAGGCCGCCGGGTTCGACCCGGTCTGGTTCTGCATCCTTTTCCTGATCATGATCCAGACGAGCTACCTGACGCCGCCGATGGCGCCGGCGATCTTCTACCTGCGCGCGGTGTCGCCGCCGGAGATCACGATCGCCGACATGTACCGGGGCGTGCTTCCGTTCATCGTGCTGCAGCTGATCACGCTGGTCGTGGTGATGATCTGGCCGGCACTGGTGACCTGGCTGCCCGGCGTGCTGCTGCAGCTGCGATAAACCAAGATTCCAGAACCGCCGTAAACCTGGGATCGAAGCGCCACCGGCCGCCCAGACACAAGGAGACGAACATGACGCCTGAACAGATTCTTGCTATCGAACCGCTCGTGCTGACCCAGGAACAGCGCGAATTCTACTTCCGGGAAGGCTACCTTCTGCTGCCCGCGGTGATCGACGCGGCCTGGCTCGCGAGGCTGCGGGAGGCGACGGCGAAGCTGGTCGAGCGCAGCCGCTCGGTGGACAAATCCGACGAGATCTTCGACCTCGAGCCGGGGCATCGCCGCGACGCACCGCGTCTTAGGCGGGTATCGCGGCCGGTCGAGCATGACCCCGTCTACTGGGAGTACGTGACGCGCTCGATCCTGCCGGACATCGTGTCGGACCTGGTCGGGCCGGACGTGAAGTTCCACCATTCCAAGCTGAACTTCAAGTGGCTGGCTGGTGGCGAAGAGGTCAAATGGCACTACGATATCGCCTTCTGGCCGCACACCAACTACTCGCCGCTGACCGTCGGCACCTATCTCTACGATTGCGGCATGGAGCAGGGGCCGCTGGCGGTCCTGCCCCGCAGCCACCTGATAGAGCCGATGCTTTCGCAGTACGGCGACGACGGCGGCTGGACCGGCTGCCTCGGCCAGCGCGACCTCGACCAGCTCGACCTGTCGCGTGCCGCCTACCTGACGGGTCCGGCCGGCTCGCTGACCCTGCACAACTGCAGGAGCCTGCACAGTTCCCCTCGAAACATGTCGGATCTGGGGCGGCCGCTGCTGCTCAACACCTTCTCGTCGGCCGACGCCTTTCCGTACACCGTCAACCCGCTTCGTTCGCGCTTCGACCAGGCCATCGTCCGCGGACGTCCCGCGACATTCGCGCATCACGACCCTAGCCCGTGCCTGCTGCCGCCGGACTGGTCGGGCGGGTACAGTTCGATCTTCGCCCTGCAGCAGCGCGAAGACGCCGCGCAGGGCCGACCGCAGACAGCCAGTGC
>JACCRJ010000384.1 GCA_013813615.1 Lautropia sp.
ACGCCGTCGACCCGCAGCAGCTGGGTGTGGCCTCCCGAGACCAGCAAGGCGACGAAGGGAAACGCCGGCGGGTTCGCCGAGAGCAGCGGCGACAGCAGATGGCCTTCCAGGTGATGCACGCCGATCACCGGCTTCTTCATCGCGTAGGCCATGGCGGTAGCGACGGCTGCGCCCACCAGCAGCGCGCCGGCGAGGCCGGGTCCCTGGGTGTAGCCGATGGCGTCGACGTCGGCCAGCGTGCAGCCGGCGTCGGCCACGACCGATTCGATCAGCGGCACCAGGCGTTGCACGTGATCGCGCGAAGCAAGCTCGGGAACCACGCCGCCGTAGTTTTCATGCATGGCCGCCTGCGAGTGCAGGGCTTGCGCAAGCAGGCCGTGGCGGGTGCTGTACAGGGCAACGCCGGTCTCGTCACAGGAGGTTTCGATACCGAGCACCAGCATCGGGCCAGTCTATCATCGGCCGGTGGAACGATTCGATCTGGCCGTCATCGGCGCCGGTGCCGCCGGCCTGTTCTGCGCGGGCATCGCGGGGCAGCGTGGCCTGAAGGTCCTGCTGCTGGATCATGCCCCCAGGCTCGGCGAGAAGATCCGTATCTCCGGCGGCGGCCGCTGCAACTTCACCAACCTCAACGGCGCTGACGCGTTGCGGTATCTCTCCGAGGACCCGCGCTTCGCTCGTCGCGCGCTGCGCGGCTACCCGCCGCAGCGCTTCATCGAGCTGGTGCGCAGCCACGGCATCGGTTTTCACGAGAAGCATCTCGGCCAGCTTTTCTGCGACGATGCCAGCCACCGGATCATCGACCTGCTCGCGGCCGAATGCAGCGCCGGCAGGGTCACCGTCCGCCATCCGGTGCAGGTGCATGGCGTCGAGCATCAGGCGGGCGCTCGCGAGCGGTTTACCGTCCTCTCCGATCAGGGCCGGGTCGGTGCCGCTAACCTGGTGATCGCGACCGGCGGCCTGTCGATTCCTGCGATGGGCGCCACCGACTTCGCCTGGCGCCGCGCAGCGGATTGGGGCCTCGAGGCGGTCGCCGCCAGGCCGGGCCTGGTACCCCTGACCTTCGCAGCGACCCGATGGGAGCCGTTCGCGGGCCTGTCCGGCGTGTCGCTGCCGGTCACCATCGCGCTGCCGCTCGAGAACGCGCCGGCGCGGGCGTCTTCGGCCATCCCGGCGGGAGCGGGCCCCGGCAAGGCGCGGACAGGGATTCGCCGTCGAGCGCCTGCCTTTGACGAGGACCTGCTGTTCACCCATCGCGGCCTCTCCGGGCCGGCCATCCTGCAGATTTCCAGCTACTGGCGGCCCGGTCAGCGTCTCGAGATCGACCTGCTGCCCGGCCTCGATCTCGAGCAGCGACTGATCGGCATCAAGGAGGGCAGGCTCGGCGTCGACAGCGGCGAGGGACATCGCCAGCAGCTGAGCACCGTCCTCGGCGCAATCCTCCCCCGGCGTCTCGCCCTCGTCTGGTTGTCGGCAGGCCGGGCGCAAGGTCTGGCCCATCTCACCGGCCAGGAGCGGCTGGCGGAGGTCGGCCACGCGACGCTGCGCAGCCTCGCCCACGGGATCAACCGATGGCCCTTGGAGCCGGCGGGTTCGGAAGGCTACAAGAAGGCCGAGGTGACGCTGGGCGGCATCTCGACCCGGGAACTCGATCCCCGCAGCCTGCAGACGCTGCGCATGCCCGGGCTCTACTGCATCGGCGAGGCCGTCGACGTCACCGGCTGGCTCGGCGGCTACAACTTCCAGTGGGCCTGGGCCTCGGCATACGCCGCGGCGATGTCGATGGCACCGCCCGCTTCGCCCGCCGCTTCGCCCGCCGCGGCGTGCTTCTGACGATCGCAGGATACGGGTTGCCGAAACCAGGCAGCCGCCGCGGATCCGGCTTTGCCGGGCCGCCAGCGGCGCCCCCGTGGGGGGGAGGCGCCGTAGGCGCCTTCGGGGGAGGGCCTACCTTTTGCCGATCTCGGCGCCAGCCAGTTTCTCGCTCAGCAGCGCCATCGCGGTATGGTCCGCCTGCGGCCCCAGGATGGCGCTGGCGCCTGCCCACAGATCCCGGCAGAGACCGGCGAAGGGCGCATTCACGTCATGGTCTCGCGCGATGCCGAGCGCGATCGACAGGTCCTTTGCCATCAGGCCCAGGGCGAACCCGGAATCGAATTTGCGCGACAGGACGTACTGCTTGAACTTCTTCTGGGTGCTGTTGCTCATGCCGGTCGACACGTTGAGGATGTCGACCATCGTCTCGGGGTCGATGCCGAAGCGCGAGCCGATCAGCAGGGCTTCGATGCCGATCAGGAAGCCGCCGGCGGAGACCAGGTTGTTCAAGGCCTTCATCGCATGGCCGGTGCCGATGACGCCGGTCTTGATCACCGAGCCCATCGCTTCGAGCACCGGCAGGGCTGCATCGATATCCTTCGCCTGGCCGCCGGCCATGATCGTGAGCTTGCCGGTGACCGCGCGGGGAACACCCCCGGAGACAGGCGCGTCGAACAGGACGACTCCCTGTTGCGCAAGGCGTTCGCTCAGCGAGACCGTGACCGCCGGTACGCCGGACGTCATGTCGATCACGACGGTGCCGGGGCGCAGCGTCGCGACCATGCCGCCGTCGCCGAACAGGACGTCGGTAACGATGGCGCTGCTGGGGAGGATCATGATGACGACATCGCAGGCCTGCCCCAGCTCTGCGAGCGAGGTGCCGGCGCTGCCGCCGTGGGCTGCGATGAACTCGCCGATGCGGGCTGGACGGCTGTCGAAAGCGGTCACCTGGTAGCCCGCGTTGAGCAGGCAGGCCGCCATCGGTTCGCCCATGGCGCCGATGCCGACGAACCCGATGCGCGGCAGGGCGGCTGCCGTCATCATGCTGCCCCGGCGGCCTCGGACCTGGCGGCTTCCTCGGCCAGCACCTCCGCCGCCACCTTCATGCTGTCGAGCGCTGCCGGCACGCCGCAGTAGATGGCGACCTGCAGAAGGATTTCGATGATTTCCTCCTGGCTCAGGCCGTTGTTCAGCGCGCCGCGGACATGCAGCCGCACTTCATGCGGCCGGTTCAGGGCGGACAGCATCGACAGGTTGATGATGCTGCGGGTACGGCGATCGAGGCCGGGCCGGGACCAGAGCTCTCCCCAGCACCATTCGGTCACCAGCTTCTGCATCGGCGCGGTGAAGTCGGTGGCCGAGTCCAGCGACTTCTGGACGTGCTCAGCGCCGAGCACTTCCTTGCGGATCTTCAGGCCTTTCTCGAACAAGGGGGATTGGAATTCCGGGCGGGTCGTCATGTCTGCCTCCTGCGGCTGAGTAAAGAGATCGGGTCGGATGTCAGTCCCGGGCTGCGAGCGACCGGGCCAGCGCCGCCGCGGGGGGCTGCAGCCAAGTCATCAGCAGATCCGGGTTCTCGACCATCGGGAAATGGCCCAGCCCGGGCATTGACTGGAAGTGCGCGCCCGGGATCGCGTCGGCGATCCTGCGGCTGTCGGCGGGGGTGGCCGAATAGTCGTATTCCCCCGTCAGCAGCCAGAGCGGTGTCCGGCTGGTGTCGATGCGGCCCAGGTAGCAGGCAGCATCGAACTCGTCGCTGTAGAACCCGAGGTCGCCTTCGTAGACCCCGGGACCGGCCTGTCCGTAGATCCAGGTGGCGCGTCGGCGCCGGCTGCCCGGGCTCAGGGGACTGAGCAGTGCCTGCACCCAGGCTGCCGATACGCGGCCGGCATGGACCGCGGGATGATCGAGGAACGGCGAGCGCCGGCCCGCGGAGCGAAAGGGTGCTTCCAGCAGGATCGCGCCCAGGGCCCGTTCCGGCCTCTCTGCGAGGTAGGCGAGGCCGGCGGCGGCGCCCATCGAGCAACCGACGATCAATGCCCGCCGAATGCCGGCTGCATCCAGATACGCGTCGATCGTTGCGATGTACCGGCGTGCATCCAGCCGCCACGGGTCGCCGTTCCAGTGCAGCGGTGGGTTCGAGCGCCCATGGAACGGCAGGTCGAACGCGAGCATGCGCCAGTCCGCGAGCAGGCGCTGATCCGTCATCAGGGCATGCCACTGCCGCGAGTCGGCGCCGGCGGTATGCAGCAGGAGCATCGGCGGGAGCGCTTGCGCGCCGGTCGATTCCTCATAGACCCAGACGCTGCCGAGGCCGGGCACGTCAAGCGGCAGGTAGCGGCCGCGGATCAGCCCAAGCGATTCCGCGTCTGGGACTTGCTCCGGCTGCAATGCGCTCCCGTGTCGCGAGAGAGCCCCGGCAGCCGCCAGTTCGCCGCGTGCAGCCTCCACCAGCGCCTCCAGCAAGCCCAGGCAC
>JACCRJ010000430.1 GCA_013813615.1 Lautropia sp.
GATCTCCACCAGGCGGTCGCCAGGCTGGGGCTCGATTGCGGACACGATTGCTTGCACGGCCGCGCGATCCACCAGGAAGTGCTGGCCGAAGCGCTTGCGCACGACGACGCGGCCCTGCCCGGCCCCGGCAGCCACGATCTAGGGCTGCTCTAGCCGATACTCGACGTAGGCGCGCTCGCGCATTTCCCGCAACCACTGGTCGAACGTTTCGTCGGCTTTCTGTTCCCGAAGCGCCTGGCGGGCGGCGGCACGCATCTGCTCCGGCGTGTTCTCTGCCGCCCCGCGCTCGAGCACTTCGATGAGGTGAATACCGAACGGCGACTTCACCGGTTCGCTGATGCCACCGACCGGCACGTCCCGCATCGCGCGCTCGAACTCCGGCACTGTTTCGCCGGGATAGAGCCACCCGAGATCCCCGCCCTTGGCCGCACTGCCGTCGATGGAGAACTGCTTGGCAACCGCTTCGAAGCTGGCGGCATTGGACTGGATGTTGCGTTTGAACTCCGCCAGGCGCCGCTTGGCCTCCTCCTCGCCCGCCGGAGTCGTCGCTGCGAGCAGGATGTGACGGGCGCGGGTGCGGGTCACCTGCGCGGCCTGCGGCGCCTGGCTGCGCCGGTCCACCAGCTTGAGCACATGAAAGCCCGCGGGGCTGCGCACGGCCGGCGCAACCTGCCCGGGTTGCAGCCGGGCGACCGCGTTCACGAAGAGGTCAGGCAGACGCTCCGCCGTGCGCCAGCCGAGGCTGCCGCCCTGCAGCGCCTCAGGCGCTTCCGAATGCTCCCGCGCCAGTCCCGCGAAGTCCGCGCCTTCGCTGGCCCGCTTGACCAACTGCTCCGCGAGGACGGACTTGGCCTGCAGGGCCTGCGGGTCCGGCTGCGACGGCAGGCGCAGCAGTATCTGGGCGATCTCGTATTCGCTGCTGGCCCCGCCGCCGCGCTTGGCCAGCTGCCCATCGACCTCAGCCTCCGAGATGCTGACCTTGCTGACGGCCTCGCGCTCGCGCAAGCGCAGCGAAATGATCTCGCCCGCCAGCTGCTCGCGAAAGCTGGCCATGGCGATGCCCTGCTGCGATAGCTGCTCCCGCATTTGCTGAACCGACATCGAGTTGCGCTGGGCGACCTCCGCGACCGCCCGGTCGATGTCCGGTTCCGACGGCTTGACGCCGACTTCCTTCGCATACTGGGCGAGGACCCTGGCGAGGATCATCTGCTCAAGGACCTGTCGCATCAGCACGTCCTGCGACGGCGCCGGACGATTCTGTTCGCGCAACTGGCGCTGGGCGACGGCGACCCGGCTCTCCAGCTCGCCGGCGGTGATTGCCTCCTGGTTGACCACGGCAATGACGCGATCGACCGGCTGGGCGACGCTGCGCTGCGCCAGCGCGGGGACCGGCGACAGCAGCGTTGCCACGATCGACACGGCGGCCATGACTGCCATGACCTGCTTGAATGTTGGGGACATCACTCGTAACCGTAAAAACGCGATGAAGGCGGCGGCTGGTTATCCGGAATGCGGTAACCCGGGATGTTCCTGACCAATATACCAAAGGGGTCTGCGCCCAGCCGGCCAAGTCCGCGCAGATCGATCTGAAAGAAGAAGGCGGTGGTGTTCCGGCCTTCGGCAGTGACGAAGCGTTGAACCACGAAGCGGGCGGCCCAGCAGTCCTCCGCGTACTCCATGCCGAGCAGGCCCTCGACCAGCCCCGGCTTCACATCCCTGAGAAGGCCGGTGACGGGATCGTTACGCTCCTGGAGAAAGGAATAGTTTATCTTGCCGAGCGAGGACCAGCGCGCGGAGATCGGCCACTGCCATGAGGTACCCCATTGCGCGTACTCGCGTGACTGGTACCGGACACCGGCGTTGAGCAGGCGCCGGTCGCCGGGCCAGTAACGCCAGGTCGCGCTGACGCGCGGCACGCGGTTGTCGCTGATCGCATACTGGATGCCGGAGTCGAAGCTGTGGCCGCCGCCGAGTTCGCTGGAGGCGGCGAGCAGCAGGTCCGAGCGGCTGTCGGTGCGGCTGCGCTGTCCCGGAATCGTCACCCGCTGGGTGTCGAAATAGAAGCGCTCGGCGACCGCCAGCCGCAGGCGCTCGACGCCGTTGCTCGCGTCGATGTGCCTGGTAACCAGCGCCGCGGTGAGCTGGTTCGAGTCGGCGATGCGGTCGTTGCCGGTAAAGGAGTTTTCGGTGAAGAGCTGCGCGAAGTTGAAGTCGTTGGCCGCGCTGTCGAACACAGGTATCCGGTCCTGGTTCCGATACGGCGTATACACGTAGAAGAGCCGGGGCTCGAGGGTCTGGACGGCGGCACGGCCCCGCCATTCGCTCTCGCGCTCCATGACCACGCCTGAATCCAGCGAGAAAGTCGGGACGGTGCGGCTGATCGAGCGGTCGCCGGCGGGGTTGGCGTCCAGGCGATAGCTGCTCGCATGCAGCGACACCTTCGGCGTCACGAACCCGGCCGGACCGAGCAGAGGATAGGCGACGGAAGGGTTGAATACGCTTCTCATGCCTTCCGGCGACCCGGTCAGCGGCCGGCTGAACCAGGTCACGTCGTTGACGAGGCCCATGTCGAACCCGCGGACGTCGGTGCGATAGGTGCTGAGCTGGAACTGCGGCAGCCTCTCGTAGGGCGGGGCGAGCCGGGCCTCCAGGATGTTCTGGTAGCGCGTCGCCCGGCCGAGGAAATTCCACTGCCCGAAATCCCGCGAGAGGAACACGTCGCGCGGCAGCGACCGCTCCGAGGCATCCACCAGCGTCCGCGAGTAGTCGACGAAGTAGAGGTCGTCGGAGACGCCCTTCACATTCCAGCCGCCGCTCCAGCCGTTGAGGTTGGAGATGGCGTTGGTCGAGTTGTAGAGGTACCGGCTGCGGCCCGCGACCCGGTCGTCCGGCGTGTAGTCCGCCCGCAGCTCGCCGAACATAGGCCGGAACAGGTAACGGTAATCGCCGCTCAACTGCAGGCCGCGCCGGGCGCTCAGGCGCGGCGAAACCGTCAGGTCGTAGTTGGGCGCCAGGTTGAAGTAATAGGGGACGGTGACCTCGGGACCGGTGCGCGACGTCACCGACAGGGACGGCGTCAGCACGCCACTCTTGCGTTCATCGCCAACCGGAAAGAACAGCACCGGCAGTCTGAGGACACTCGTGTCCTGGAAGACCAGTGTCGCCGTCCGCGCGGTCCCGCTGGCGTCGTTCTGGTCGATGTCTATCCGGCGCGCCTCGATGCGCCAGTCCTCGTTGTCCGGACGGCAGGTGCTGAAGGTGGCATTGGACAGCAGGAACCGGCGCGGGCCCTTCATCTCGATGCGATCGGCCTTGCCGCGCCCGCCGCTCGCCGGCAGCTCGTACCGCGGCGACTCGAAAACACCCTGGTCGGTGTCCATCTGCAACTTGAGGCTGGGGCCGGCGATGCGCGTGCCACCCTGGTCCACCGTGACGTCGCCCACCGCCTCGACCTCGCTGGTGGTCTGGTTGTACCGGATCACGTCGGCGCGCAGCAGAGTGCCGGGACGGCGCAGCTCCGCCGAGCCGGCCAGCGCTGTCACTGTCCCCTCGGGTGTCTGGCGGCTGGTCATCCGGTTGGCCCGCCCGAAGGTGGTCACGGGGGCCTCGCTGCTGCGCGGGCGCAGCTCGAGCTGCGGCGCCAGTTTCAGCGGGACCGGCGAACCGCTGCCGGCCGCACCCTTCGTCGCTGCCGGTGTCGCTGCCGGTGCCGCTGTCGGCGCCGTCAAGGGCCCCGCGCCTTGCGCCCGAATCGGCGGGCTCACCGCGTGCAGGACCGCGTAGCAGACCAGCAATCTGACCGGAAGAAATCGGAAAGTAGGAGACACTGTGCCGTTGGCGCGGGAAGGAAGGAAGGTGGATCTGGCGGGTTAACTATTATAGGTATCCGAACCAGTCGCTTCGGCGACGCAGACGCAAGCAGAAAATGCAATCGCAAGACATCTCAGACTCCCTCGCGAACGCCGATCCGCGGCGCGACATCCTGAACCGCTGGATCGAGACGATCAGCGACCGCTTCGGCCTGGTACCGGCCAGCGTCACGCCGGCATCGAATGATGCCAGCTTCCGTCGCTACTTCCGCATCCAGGCGGCGAGCAATGCCTGCATCATCATGGACGCGCCACCGCCCCAGGAGGACTGCCGGCCCTTCGTGCACGCGGCCCGCGTGCTGGCGGACGCCGGCGTGAGCGTCCCGGAAGTGCTGGCGGCAGACCTCGGGCAGGGGTTCCTGCTGCTGAGCGATTTCGGCCACACCACTTACCTCAGTCGCCTGGATGCGCAGTCGGCGCCGGAACTGTACCGGGATGCCGCGCGGGCGCTGGTGACCCTTCAGAAGGCGAGCGTGCCGGGCGTCTTTGCGGATTACTCACGCGAACTGCTGGCGCGGGAACTGTCGCTGTTTCCCGAGTGGTACCTGGGCCGCCACAAGGGCATCGAGCTTTCCGGTACCCAGCATGAGG
>JACCRJ010000455.1 GCA_013813615.1 Lautropia sp.
GATCAAGGAGGGCCGCGGCTGCGGGCCGGACGGGGACTACGTCCTGCTCAAGCTGGACCACCTTGGCGCCGACAAGATCATCAACAAGCTGCCGTCGATCCGCGAAATCGCCATCAAGTTCGCCAACGTCGATCCGGTCCGCGACCCGATCCCGGTGGTTCCCACCATTCACTATCAGATGGGAGGCATACCGACCAACTATCACGGGCAGGTCGTCGCGCCCATGGGCGACGATCCCAACGCCGTCGTCAATGGCCTCTATGCGATCGGCGAGTGCGCCTGCGTGTCCGTGCATGGCGCCAACCGCCTCGGCACCAACTCGCTGCTGGACCTTCTGGTCTTCGGCCGGTCGGCCGGCGACCACATCATCAAGTCCAATTTCGCGCAGGCGAGCCACAAGCCGCTGCCGAGGGACGGCGGCGACCAGTCGCTGTCGCGGCTGGCGCGGCTCAACGGGTCGAGCAGCGGCGAACGCACCCAGGACGTGGGTAACGACATCCGGCGCGACATGCAGGCGCACTGCGGCGTGTTCCGGACCTCGGAGCTGCTGGCAAGCGGCGTGGGCAAGATCACGGGCCACGCCGAAAGAGCCGCGACCATCCACCTGAAGGACAAGTCGCAGGTGTTCAACACGGCGCGGGTGGAAGCGCTGGAACTCGACAATCTGGTGGAAGTCGCCAAGGCGACCATCATCTCCGCCGAGGCCCGCCGCGAAAGCCGTGGCGCCCATGCGCACCGGGATCATCCCGAGCGGGACGACGTCGACTGGATGAAGCACAGCCTGTGGTATTCGCAGGGCGGCCGGCTGGCCTACAAGCCGGTCAACCTCAAGCCGCTCACGGTGGAATCGTTCAAGCCGAAGGCGAGGACGTTCTGATTCCCAACCCCCGCAATCGAACCAGACGCCTCGCCGCTGCAGGCGAGCCAGGCAGGACCGAGGTCGCACAATGATTGAAAAACGCCGGATGAAATTCTCCATCTACCGTTACGATCCCGACCGGGATGCGAAGCCTTATATGCAGGATCTCGAGGTCGAGCTGCTGCCTACCGACAAGATGCTGCTGGACGCGCTGATGCGCATCAAGTCCGGCGACGACGACTCCGTCTCCTTCCGGCGGTCATGCAGGGAAGGCGTCTGCGGCTCCGACGGGATGAACATCAACGGCAAGAACGGCCTCGCCTGCATCACCAACCTGCTCGAGCTGAAGGAACCCGTGGTGCTCAAGCCGCTGCCCGGCCTGCCGGTGATCCGGGACCTGATCGTCGACATGACGCTGTTCTTCAAGCAATACGACTCGGTAAAGCCCTACCTGATCAACGACACGCCGCCGCCGGAGCGGGAGCGCCTGCAGACGCCGGAGGAGCGGGACGAACTCAACGGCCTCTACGAGTGCATCCTCTGCGCCTGCTGCTCCACCTCCTGCCCCTCGTTCTGGTGGAATCCGGACAAGTTCGTCGGCCCGGCGGGCTTGCTGCAGGCTTACCGCTTCCTGGCGGACAGCCGTGACCTGGCCACCAGCGAGCGACTGGACAACCTGGAGGACCCCTACCGGCTCTTCCGTTGCCACTCGATCATGAATTGCGTGGACGTCTGCCCGAAGAACCTGAACCCGACGCGCGCAATCGGCAAGATCAAGGATCTGCTGGTCCGGCGCTCCGTCTAGCCGCCCGCAGCGCGCACGCCATGCTCAGCAGCGAGCGGATCCGGCGGATCCGGTGGCGGGCGCGGCGCGGGCTGCTGGAGAACGACATCCTGCTGACGCGGTACCTGGACGCGAACGAGCAGCTAATGACCGACGAGCAGGTGACGGCGTTCGACCAGCTGCTCGACCTCTCCGACCCCGAACTGCTGGACCTGATCCTGCGGCGCGCGGATCCGTCGGGGCCGCTGGACTGCCCGCCGGTGCACCGCTTGGTCGAGGACCTGCGCCAGGCCTGACCTCGTTCGGGGCGACCGTCAGCGGGCGCGTCGGTATACCGACGCGAGCCCTCGACAGCGTCCCGCCGGGACCGCCGATTGCTGCAGATGCGATAGCATGCGGGCAGCAGCGAATCGCCCCTTTAGCGCTGCCGGGTCGCCCGGCTAACAGGAATCACCCAATGACCAGCACATCCGCCTACAAAGCCACGCTGTCCTTTTCCAACGACGGATCTTCCATTGAGTTTCCCGTCTACGAGGGCACTACCGGTCCCGACGTCATCGACATCCGCACGCTGTATGGCTCGACTGGCAAGTTCACCTTCGACCCGGGCTTCATGTCCACCGCCGCGTGCGAATCCGAGATCACCTACATCGACGGCGACAAGGGCGAGCTCTTGTACCGCGGCTATCCGATCGAGCAGATCGCCGTCCACTGCGACTACCTGGACACCTGCTACCTGCTGCTTCACGGCGAGCTGCCGACCTCGGAAGAGAAGGCCGACTTCGACTACCGGGTCACGCACCACACGATGATCCACGAGCAGATGAACCGCTTCTTCGCGGGTTTCCGCCGTGATGCGCATCCCATGGCGATACTGGTCGCCTGTGTCGGCGCCATGTCCGCTTTCTATCACGACTCTCTCGACATCACGAATCCGGAGCACCGCCACATCTCGGCGATCCGGCTGATCGCAAAGATGCCCACGATGGTGGCGATGGCGTACAAGTACTCGGTCGGCCAGCCTTCGATGTATCCGAAGAACAGCCTGTCGTATAGCGCCAACCTGATGCACATGATGTTCGGCACGCCTTGCGAAGCCTACGAGCCGAACGACGTGCTGGTGCGGGCCCTGGACCGGATCCTGATCCTGCATGCCGACCATGAGCAGAATGCGTCCACCTCGACGGTCCGCCTTGCCGGTTCCTCCGGTGCCAACCCCTTCGCCTGCATCGCCGCCGGCATCGCCACTCTCTGGGGGCCGGCCCACGGCGGCGCCAATGAAGCCTGCCTGCTGATGCTCGACCAGATTCAGCGCGAGGGCGGCATCGAGAAAATCGGCGAATTCATCGCCAAGGTCAAGGACAAGAATTCGGGTGTGAAGCTGATGGGCTTCGGCCACCGGGTCTACAAGAATTACGACCCGCGGGCCAAGCTGATGCAGGAGACCTGCAAGGAGGTCCTCGGCGAACTCGGCCTCGGCGATGATCCGATTTTCAAGCTGGCCATGGAACTGGAGCGGATCGCCCTCGAGGATAACTATTTCGTCTCCCGCAAGCTCTACCCGAACGTCGATTTCTACTCCGGCGTCGTGCAGAAGGCGATGGGGATCCCGACCAGCATGTTCACCTGCATCTTCGCGCTTGCCCGCACGGTCGGCTGGATCGCCCAGTGGAACGAGATGATCGGCGAAACCGACCAGAAGATCGGCCGGCCGCGCCAGCTGTACACCGGCGCAACCCGCCGGGACATCGTCAGGCAGCCCGCCGCCGAGACGAAGCGGTAGCGACGAGCGCCTCGCGAGTCGTCCGGGCCGCACAGCGGCCGGTATGTCGTATTCAACCCCCCGGCGTATGCGTACGCGGGGCGGGTGCTAACATCTTCAGCCTGAAGATCGGTGTCGCTCGGCGCTCGCGAGAGCCCTGGAGATGCCGCAGCGGTCGGCGTAAGCCGCAGGCCGTTGCGTTTCGGCACATGTCCGGAGCATCTTTTGACGAGAAACTCGTTTAACAAGGTGAAGCATCATGATGAAGGCCTTTCGCGCGAACTCCTATCTGTTCGGCGGGAACGCTCCGTATGTCGAGGAGCTGTACGAGAGCTACCTGAACAACCCCGGCTCGGTACCTGACGCCTGGCGCGCCTATTTCGACAACATGCAGGCGGTCCCGGCAGCCGACGGCAGTCCCGACACCCGCGACGTGGCCCATGCGCCGATCGTCAAGTCATTCGCGGAACGCGCCAGGGGAGGGCAACTGCAGCCCCAGCTGATGGGCGGCGACATCCAGTCGGCCCGCAAGCAGGTCTTCGTGATCCAGCTGATCAGCGCCTACCGCTTCCTCGGCACCCGCTACGCGGACCTGGATCCGCTCAAGCGGCGTGAGCGACCCAGTATTCCCGAGCTGGAACCGGCGTTCTACGACTTCAGCGAGGGCGACCACGCCCACATCTATTCGGCAGCCAACACCTTCTTCGGCTTCGAGACCGCCCCCCTGCGGGATATCCTGCAGGCGCTGCGCGACACCTACTGCGGCACGATCGGCGCCGAGTACATGCACATCGCCGATCCGGCAGTCAAGCGCTGGATCCAGGAGCGGCTCGAGTCGACGCGGGGCAAGTTCAACTTCGGGCCTGAGAAGAAGAAGCACATCCTGAACCGGCTGACGGCCGCCGAGGGGCTGGAGCGGTACCTGCACACCAAGTACGTCGGGCAGAAGCGATTCTCGCTCGAAGGCAGCGAGAGCTTCATCGCGGCGATGGATGAACTGGTCCAGCAGGCCGGTGCCGTCGGCATCCAGGAAATGGTCATCGGAATGGCCCACCGCGGCCGCCTCAACGTGCTGGTCAACGTGATGGGCAAGATGCCCAAGGACCTCTTCGCCGAGTTCGAGGGGCATCATGCGGAGGACCTGCCCAGCGGTGACGTCAAGTACCACCAGGGCTTCTCCAGCGACATTTCGACGCCCGGCGGTCCGGTGCACCTGTCGCTCGCCTTCAACCCCTCGCACCTGGAGATCGTCAATCCGGTCGTGGAAGGCTCCGCCAAGGCGCGCCAGGTCCGCCGCGGCGACAAGGACGGCTCACAGGTGCTGTCGGTGCTGGTGCACGGCGACGCCGCCTTCGCAGGGCAGGGCGTCATCATGGAGACGCTCAATCTGACCGAGACGCGCGGCTACGGTACGCGCGGCACGGTCCACATCGTCATCAACAACCAGATCGGGTTCACCACTTCCGACGCCCGCGACGCCCGCTCGACGCTCTACTGCACCGACGTCGTCAAGTCGATCGAAGCGCCGGTCTTTCACGTCAACAGCGACGATCCGGAGGCGGTCGTGTTCGCCATCCAACTCGCTCTCGAGTACCGGATGAAGTTCCGCAAGGACGTGGTGGTCGACATCATCTGCTTCCGCAAGCTGGGCCACAACGAGCAGGACACGCCGTCGGTGACCCAGCCGCTGATGTACAAGAAGATCGCCGCTCACCCCGGCACCCGAAGCCTCTACGCCGAGAAGCTGGTGGCCCAGGGCATCGTGTCGGAAACCTACGGCCAGGAGCTGATGACCGGCTTTCGCAACGCAATGGACGAGGGCAAGCACACCTACGATCCGGTCATCACCAACTTCAAGAGCAAGTTCGCCGTCGACTGGATTCCGTTCCTGAACCGCAAGTGGACCGATGCGGCGGACACCGGTGTGCCGCTGGCCGAGCTGAAGCGGCTGGGCGAGCGCGTCACCACCGTGCCGGACGGCTTCAAGCTGCATCCGCTGGTGCAGAAAGTGATCGCCGACCGGCGCGCCATGACCAACGGCGAGCTGATGCTGGACTGGGGCATGGGCGAGCACCTGGCGCTCGCCTCGCTCTGCGCGTCCGGCTACGCGGTTCGGCTCTCGGGCCAGGACTCGGGACGCGGGACGTTCTCGCACCGACATGCGGTTCTGCACGACCAGAACCGCGAGCGGTGGGACCAGGGCAGCTACATCCCGCTGCAATTCGTCGCGGACAACCAGGGCCAGTTCATCATCATCGATTCGGTCCTGTCGGAGGAGGCGGTGCTCGCCTTCGAGTACGGCTACGCCACCGCCGAACCGAACGCGCTGGTGATCTGGGAGGCCCAGTTCGGCGACTTCGTCAACGGCGCGCAGGTGGTGATCGACCAGTTCATCTCGTCGGGCGAAACCAAGTGGGGGCGCTCCTGCGGCCTCACGCTGATGCTGCCCCACGGCTACGAGGGGCAGGGCCCGGAGCATTCGTCGGCACGCCTAGAGCGCTTCCTGCAGCTCTGCGCCGAGAACAACATGCAGGTGCTGCAGCCGACGACCCCCGCTCAGATCTTCCACGCGCTGCGCCGGCAGATGATCCGTCAGTTCAGAAAACCGCTGATCCTGATGACGCCGAAGTCACTGCTGCGCAACAAGGATGCCGTCTCGGCGCTCGAGGAACTGGCAGACGGCCGTTTCATGACGGTGATCGGCGACGCCACGGTCGATCCGAAGAAGGTGAAGCGGGTGGTGTTCTGCAGCGGACGCGTCTACTACGACCTGATGACGGAGCACCGCACGCGGGAATTGGACGAGGTGGCGTTGGTGAGGGTGGAGCAGCTCTATCCGTTCCCTCACAAGGCGTTCGATACGGAGCTCAAGCGCTTCCCGAACGCCACCAGCGTCGTCTGGTGCCAGGACGAGCCGCAGAACCAGGGCGCCTGGTTCTTCGTGCAGCACCACATCCAGCTCGCGCTGAAGGCCACCCAGAAGCTCGCCTATGCCGGCCGCCCAGCCTCCGCCTCGCCCGCGGTGGGCTACTACGACAAGCATTACGCGCAGCAGAAGGAGCTGGTGGATGCGGCGCTTGGCCTCGCCCGGCCACGCGCCCGCAAGGCCGCCTGAGCACCACCGCCAGTCATCCGAAAAAGAATTCCGGAGTCTCCGAGAAAATGGCTTCAATCGAAGTAACGGTGCCGCAACTGTCTGAATCGGTGGCGGAGGCTACCCTCCTGCAATGGCACAAGAAGGTCGGCGAGGCGGTCAGCCGGGACGAAAACCTGATCGACATCGAGACGGACAAGGTAGTGCTGGAACTGCCGGCGCCGATGGCCGGCGTCCTGACTGAAATCCGCAAGACCGATGGCGCAACCGTCGTGGCCGGTGAAGTCATTGCCATCCTCGACACCGACGCCAGGAAAGGCAGTGCCGCGCCGGCTGCCGCTTCCTCGCCGTCGGCACCGCCGCCAGCAC
>JACCRJ010000459.1 GCA_013813615.1 Lautropia sp.
ATTCTTTTCTGTTCGAATCTCGGCGATTAGATTGAACAAACGAACACAATGCAACACTGCAGAGCACAATTATTTTCGTTTGTTTTCGTTTATCTTCCGCCCCATGACCACGAACCCGCGCCAGCAGCGCCTGATCGAGGAGGTCAAGCGCCGCGGATCGTTGTCGGTGGACGCACTCTCGCAACTGCTCGAGGTCACCGCCCAGACGATCCGCCGCGATGTGGCCGTCCTTGCCCGGGCCGGCCTGCTCGCCCGGTTCCATGGTGGCGTGGGGCTGCCATCGTCGACGGTGGAGAACATCGCCTACAGCCAGCGGCAATCGCTCAATGCCGAAGGCAAGCGCCGCATCGGCCAGGCTGTGGCTGCCCGGGTGCCGAACGGCTGTTCGCTGATCCTCAACATCGGCACCACCACCGAAGCGGTCGCGCGCGCCCTGCTCCATCACGAGGACCTGCGGGTCGTCACCAACAACCTGAACGTCGCAGCGATCCTGGCGGACAACCCGCGCTGCGAAGTGATCGTGTGCGGCGGCCAGGTGCGCTCGCGGGACCGCGGCATCATCGGCGAAGCCGCCGTGGATTTCATCCGCCAGTTCCGCGTCGACATCGGCCTGATCGGGATCTCCAGCGTGGAGGCCGACGGCACCCTGCGCGACTTCGACTACCGGGAGGTAAAGGTTGCGCAGGCCATCATCGCGCAGTCGCGGGAAGTCTGGCTGGCCGCCGACCATTCCAAGTTCGCCCGCCGCGCGATGGTTCAGTTGGCGCACCTCTCCCAGGTGGATGTACTGTTCACCGATCAGCCGCTCTCGCCGCAACTGCAGGCTTGTCTGCAGGAGTCGGGCGGTGAGTGCGTGGTGGCTTGACGCAGTCTGAACCCGTCGAGATCAGGAGACGACATGAAGTACCTGCTGGCATTGGACCAGGGCACCTCGAGTTCTCGAAGCATCGTCTTCGACTTCCAGGGCAACATCGTCGCGACGGCGCAGGAGGAGTTCCGCCAGATCTACCCGCAGCCCGGCTGGGTGGAGCACGACCCGGACGAGATATGGACCTCGCAGCTCGCCACCGCCCGGCGGGTGCTCGCGGACAACCGCATCAGCCTCGATGACATTGCCGGCCTGGGCATTACCAACCAGCGCGAGACGACGCTCGTCTGGAGCCGGCGCACCGGCCGCCCGATCCACCACGCGATCGTGTGGCAGGACCGCCGCTCCGAGCCGATCTGCGCGGAGCTGCGCGAACAGGGCGCCGAACCGGAAGTGCGCCAGCGAACCGGCCTCATCATCGACGCCTACTTCTCGGGGACCAAGATCAAGTGGATCCTCGACAACGTCGCCGGCGCCCGTGAACTGGCGCAGGACGGCGAACTCGCCTTCGGCACCATCGACACCTGGCTGATCTGGAAACTCACCGGCGGGCGCCTGCATGTCACCGACGTGACCAACGCGTCCCGAACGATGCTCTTCAACACCCGCACGGGGCAATGGGACGATGAGCTCCTGAAGCTGCTGGGGGTGCCGGCGTCGATGCTGCCGCAAGTGCACCCGTCAAGCCACATCTATGGGGAGACGGACCCGGCGCACCTCGGCGGCAGCCTGAAGATCGGCGGCATCGCGGGCGACCAGCAGGCGGCGTTGTTCGGTCAGGCCTGCTTCAGTTCCGGCATGGCGAAGAACACCTACGGCACCGGCTGCTTCATGCTGATGCATACCGGTGCCGAGATGCAGCTGTCCCGCAACGGCCTGGTCAGCACGGCGGCAGCCCAGGTGGCGGCCACGCGGGAGTACGCGCTCGAGGGTAGCGTGTTCATCGCCGGCGCAGTCGTGCAGTGGCTGCGGGACGGCCTCAGCGCGTTCAAGCAGTCGCCCCAGGTCGAAGCGCTCGCTGGCACGGTGCCCGACGCGGGCGGGGTGATCCTGGTGCCCGCCTTCACCGGGCTTGGCGCGCCCTACTGGCGCGCCAATGTCAAGGGCGCGATGTTCGGCCTGACCCGCGGCACGACCCTCGCTCATATCGCCAGGGCGTCGCTCGAATCCATCGCGTTCCAGAGCGCGGCCCTGCTGATCGCCATGAAGCGCGACGCGTCGACGCCGATCGCCGAGTTGCGGGTCGACGGCGGCGCCTGCGCCAACAACATGCTGATGCAGTTCCAGGCCGACCTGCTGGGCGTGCCGGTGGTGCGGCCCCGGATCACGGAGACCACGGCGCTGGGAGCCGCCTATCTCGCCGGCCTTGCCTGCGGCGTCTACCAGGGCACAGCCGACGTGGCCAGCAACTGGCAGGTCGAGCGGGTCTTCGAGCCGCAGATGTCTGCCGACGAAGCGGCGGCCCGGATGGCCGCATGGGACAAGGCGGTGGCTGCGCTGCCGGCCGAGGACGATCGCTGACGGCTGCGCATGGACGCTGCCGCTGGCGTTGCGCGATCCCACCTATCATCCAGGCTGGATAACAGCTGCAGGCTGGAGAATACGATGCGCTGGCAAGGCGGACGGCAGAGTCAGAACGTGGAGGACCGGCGCGGACAGCGCAGCGCAGGCGGAATCCCGGGCTTGGGCGGCGGCCTCGGCCGCGGTGGCGGGATCGGCGTCGGCACGATTGTCGTCGCCATGCTGGTCGCCTGGCTGTTCGGGATCAACCCGCTCACCTTCCTCGGCATGCTCGAAGGTGGCGGACCGGCCATCGAGCAGGGCCAGATGCCACGCGGCGATGCCAGCCTGCCTGCACCCGGGTCGGGCGTGTCGCCCGGCGGGCAGCCGGATGCCGAGAGGGACTTCGTATCGGTGGTGCTGGGCAGCACCGAAGACGTCTGGAACAGCATCTTCCAGAAGTCGGGAAACCGTTATCCGGCACCGACGCTCGTGCTCTTTCGCGGCAGCACGCCGACCGCCTGCGGCCACGGCAGCGCCGCGGCGGGACCCTTCTACTGTCCGGGCGACCAGAAGCTATACATCGACCTGTCGTTCTACAAGACGATGCGCGATCGGCTCGGCGCGCCGGGCGACACCGCCCAGGCTTACGTCATCGCTCACGAGGTCGGCCACCACATCCAGAACTTGACGGGGACGATGAGCAAGATGGCGGAAGTCCGCCAGCAGACGAGCGAGCGCCAGTACAACGATATGTCGGTGCGACTCGAACTGCAGGCTGACTGCTTCGCGGGAATCTGGGCCCACCATTCGCAGCAGGCGCGCAGCTGGTTCGAGCAGGGCGATATCGAAGAAGCGCTGAATGCGGCTGCGGCGGTGGGCGACGACAACATCCAGCGCCGCACGCAGGGCACCGTCGTGCCCGAAAGCTTCACCCACGGCACCGCCGCGCAGCGCGCCCGCTGGTTCAGGACCGGCCTGCAGAGCGGCGCGGTCAGCCAGTGTGACACCTTCGCGGCGAAAAACCCCTGAAGGACCAGGACAAGCGCACGCTGCTCCTGCTGGCCGTCTGCGCCTTCGCCAGCGCAGCCTCGATGCGCATCTGCGATCCGCTGCTGCCGGTGCTGGCTCGCGAGTTCAGCACCACGCTGAGCGCAGCGGCTGCCACCACGACCGGTTTTGCGCTCGCTTACGGCTCGACGCAGATCTTTTTCGGACCCCTCGGCGATCGGGTGGGCCGCCTGCCGGTGATCGTTGCAGCCATCGCCATCGCCGCTGCGGCAAGCGTCGGCTGTGCGATGGCCCTGACGCTCGATCTGCTGATCATCGGCCGGATTGCGACCGGCGCCTTCGCCGCGGCGGCCATTCCCCTGTCGCTCGGCTGGATCGGCGACAACGTGCCGTTCTCGGAACGCCAGCCGGTGCTCGCCCGGTACCTCATCGGCCAGATGCTGGGCATGACGGCTGGCCAGGTCGGCGGCGGCGTTCTGGCGGACCTGCTCGGCTGGCGTTTCGCCTTCTGGTCGATCGCCATCCTGTTCGCCGGCGCGGCGCTCATGCTGTACCGCTCGATGCGGCAGGCTGCCGCAGCCGCGACGGTCTCAGCGGCGGCGTCGGCTGCGTCAAGGGCCGCGGCGACCGCGGGCACCCCCGCCTCCCCCCCGACCCCAGCAAGCCGCGCCGACGCGCAGACCGGCGGCTATCTGAAGCAGTGCCGGTTGCTGCTCGGCGATCGCTGGGCGCTGATCGTGATCGGCACGGTGACACTCGAGGGCACGCTGCTGTTCGGCGCCGTCGCGTTGATCGCGAGCTACCTGCAGCGCTCCTTCGACACGTCACCTTCGGTGGCCGGTACCGTCAGCGCGCTGTTCGGTCTTGGCGGCATCTTTTACGCGTTGAATGCGCGCAAGCTGCTGACACGCTTGCGCGCCTCCGGTCTCTGCCGTGTCGGTGGCGGGCTGATCGCGATGGGGATGGTAGTGCTGCTGCTGCAGACGGCCTGGCAG
>JACCRJ010000465.1 GCA_013813615.1 Lautropia sp.
CCTGCGCATCGATGCGCAGGCCGACGACATGGATCGTCTCGTCGCCCCAACTCACCGAGACCTCGACGCCGGGGATGAAGCAGAGCCCGACACGGGCTGCCTCATCAGCGGCAGCCGCCAGTCCGCCGACCTCGTCGTGGTCGGTCAGTGCCAGCGCCTGCACGCCGTTGCGATGGGCCCGACGCACCACCTCGCGCGGTGCCAGCGTGCCGTCCGACACCGTCGAGTGGCAATGCAGGTCGACGTTGAGATGCCAGGGATCCGGATGCGCACCGGGGGACGTGCTGCCTTGCAGCTTCATCTGCTGAAGAAATCCTCTATCAGCCTGCCGATCACGGCAGGCTGATCATGATGGACCATGTGCCCCGCATCGGCTATTTCCACTTCCCGTAAACGCCGGATGACGGCCAGGCGCCGACGATACGTCGCCGCTCTGGTGAATTCGTGAAAGGAATCCCGATCCCGCGACGCCACCCAGAGCACCGGCGCCTCGATGGCGGCCCAGCACGACAACGCCTCGTCAACCCGGTAAGGCACCGGGTTGATCCGCTTGTGCGCCGGATCGGCCCGCAGGCTCCAGGGTCCGCCGCCCGGGTGCCTGGCGGCATCTACCGGTCGTGCCCAATGGCCGGCGAGGAAGCCGGCCTTGTCGCGGGGCAGGCGCGGGTTGGTTTTCATGAGCCGCGCTGCCACCTCCTCGAGCGAACTGAACGGACGCAGCGATGAGGGCTCCTTCAGCTCGTCCAGCCACCGGCGGTACCGTCCTACGGCCTTCGCCGGGTCCGTCTCGGGCAGTCCGAAGCCCTCCAGGTTGACGACCCCGGCCACTCGCTGCGGCCGGATGCCGGCGTAGAGCATGGCGACGTTGCCGCCCATGCTGTGGGCGACGAGCCGCACCGGCTCGTCCGGGCAAAGCCCATCGAGCAGCGCGTCCAGGTCGCCGAGGTAGTCTGCGAAGGCATAACTGTCGACGGCCCGCTCCTTGCCGGGACTGCCCTCGGTGAGGCCGAAACCGCGCCAGTCCGGCGCGACCACCCGCCATCGACCCTGCAGCGCATCGACGACGAACTGGAAGGAAGCGGAGACGTCCATCCAGCCGTGCAGCATCACGAGGGTCGGTGGCGGCGTGGCCTCGCGCCCCGCCTGCTCGCCCCCTGGCGGACCCTCGCCGGACAGGGTGCCCCGGGCCTGCGTCTCCCAGACCCGCAGGTGGTAGCGCAGGCCACGGACGGTGACGTATCGGGAGGTGTCATCGACCCTGGGCCGGTAGGCATGCGGGGTCGCGCCGCTGCCGCCCGACGCGATCGCCACTGACGGCGCAGCCGCGGCAGGCGCTTCCTGCGGTTCATTCTGAATGGGAGCGGCCATCGGCCGGGCATCTTCTGGCACCGCAGGAAGTATAGACGGACCTCTCCCCCTTCGCGTCAGGGATGCGGGCGCGCGCCTCCGGTAGCGGGGAATACACTGGACATTATGGATTCCCTGATTCGTTTCATGTTCGACAAGTACCAGGTCCGCGGCCAGATCGTGCGCCTGGATCAGGCCTGGGTGCAGGTTGCGCTGCGCCACCAGCAACATGAAGGCCGGGACTTGGCGCCGACCGTGCGCCACAGACTCGGCGAGATGTCCGCGGCCGGACTCCTGCTGGCCGCCTCGCTCAAGTTCGACGGCGGCCTGGTGATGCAGATCCAGGGGGCGGGGCCGGTGGCGCTGTTCGTGGTGGAGTGCGAATCCAACGGCACCTATCGCGCCACCGTCAAGCTGCGCGCCGACGCGCACGTGCCGCATGACGCGTCGCTCAACGACCTCGTCAACCAGGACGAGAAGGGACGCTTCGCGGTGACGCTGGTTCCCGCTCGCGCGCCTGCGGGAAGCGGCAGGAAGGCCGCCGCTTCCCGCAGCGCCCTCACGGTGCCCTACCAGGCAATCGTGCCCTTCGAAGGCGATACGGTTGCCGAGGTGCTGGAGCGCTACATGGAGCGTTCCGAGCAGATACCCACACAGCTATGGCTTGCGGCGGACGACCATGCCGCCTTCGGACTGCTTCTGCAGCGCATGCCCCAGCAGGGCGGCAAGCTGCCGGCGGATTTCGACGACGACGGCTGGCGGCGGGTGACCACGCTTGCGCAGACACTGACGCGCGCGGAGATGCTGCAACTGCCGGTCGAGGCGATCCTGCAGCGGCTCTTCTGGGAGTGCCCGATGACGCCGCTGGCGCAGCGCCGGCCCTCTTTTGCCTGCACCTGCTCGCGCGACAAGGTCGGCGCCATGCTGAAGATGCTCGGCCAGTCGGAAGTCGATTCGATTCTGGCCGAGCGAGGCGAAGTCGCCGTCAAATGCGAGTTCTGCAACAACGACTACCGCTTCGACGCCGTCGACAGCGCGCAGTTGTTTGCCGACGGGATCGCGCCCCGGACGCCGGCCTCGCGCCACTGAACCGACGCCGCTGCGGACGCTCCGGCACCGGCCGCTCCTGACAGGCGAGTCGTCGGGCTACTGACCGACCGTCCGGACCGCACCGCGGATGGTGCCTGAAATCGGGGAAGAGGCCGCTGGCGCAGCACCCGGCGCCGGAGCGCCAGGCAAGCCCGGGCTCACACCGGAAGCGCCGTTGGGGCCGTTCGTGCCCCCCGACGGCCCCGCCGGGTTGAACTGCACGAAGATCTCGTCGTTCTTGACCATGCCGAGTTCGTAGCGGGCGCGCTCTTCGATTGCCAGCGTGCCGTCCTTCAGGTCAGTCGCTTCGGCCTCCAGCCCTTCGTTGCGCATCCGCTTGCCGGCGTTCACCTCCTGCTGCAGGCCGAGTTGCCGGTCCACGTCCCAGACCCGCAGCCAGCTGCCTTGGCCGAGCCACAGCGGATACTGGATCAGCGCCAGCAGGCCGACCAGCACGACGGCAAGCATTTTCACTGCGGGACGACCTCAGCCGCGGATGCTGTAGAAGGCATCCCGTCCGGGGTACTGGGCGATGTCGCCCA
>JACCRJ010000475.1 GCA_013813615.1 Lautropia sp.
CGCTGGCACAGGTCGTGATCGGCACCGGCAAACCACCCAGCACCGTCACGCCGCCTTCGAATCCGATCAGCTTCATCGCGATCTGGCCCTGGTCGTGGTACATCGAAACAACCGCATCGAAGCCTCCCTTGCGGGCGGCCACGAACACTGTGTCCGACGGCAGGGGGCCGCGGACCTCGAGGCCGCGCCGCTTCATGCTCTCGACCGCCGGGGCGATGATCTCGATCTCCTCCCGGCCGATCGTGCCGCTGTCTCCGGCATGGGGATTGAGCGCCGCGACACCGATACGCGGCCGCGGGATTCCGGCCGCCTTGAGGCTGCGGTCGATAATCGCAACCGCGTCGCAGACACCTTCCTGCGTGATCGCGTCGGCGACCTCGCGCAAGGGGATGTGCGACGTCACCCGTGAGGTCCAGAGACGCCCCGTCACGTTGAATTCGCAGACGAAGCCTTCCACCCCGAACACATGCTGCAGGTAGCGCTGTTCATCTTCATGCTCGAGGCCGCCCAGGCGCATCGCCGCCTTGTTGAGCGGCGCGAACACGATCCCGTCAAGGTGGCCCGCCATTGCAGCCTCAGCCGCCCTGCCCAGCATGGCGAAGGCGTAGCTGCCGGAAGCCTGTGTCACCTTGCCGGGCTCGATGTCCGCATCGGCCAGGCACGGCACTTCGACAAACGAGGCCCGCCCCGGGATGAATGTGGCAGATTCGATGGTGGCGACCCGATTCAGTTCAAGCTTCTTCGCGGCGACCGCTTCGCCGCGTGCGAGGACGTTGCGGTCCCCGATGAGGAGAAGGTTTGTGCCCTCGCAGGAAACGGGGTCCGCGAGCAGCTTGACGGCGAGTTCGGGCCCGATGCCCGAAGGGTCGCCGAAGAGCACGCCGATTCTCGGCAGTCTGGTCATCTCATGTCCTCGTACGTGTTGGACGCGGCGCGCTTTGCAGCCCGTGCAGGTGGCTTGTCGGCGGCTTGCGCAGCGCCGGCCCCGCCGGCTGTGGCAGACCCTCCTTCCTGCAACGGCATCGCACGTGTACCGACGGCCAGCCGCTTCTTCGCCAGCACGTGCTCGCGCAGCAGGCTTTCCACCCGGGAAGCATCGCGTGACATCAACGCCGCGACGAACCGCTCGTGCGCCTGGATGCTCCTGGCCCAGTTTCCCTCTTCCAGGTTGGCCTGGTAGCGCAGCTTCTGCACCTGCGCATTCAGGCGCAGATAGATCTCCCGCAGCGTCGGATTGCCTGCAGCCTCGTTGATCGCATCGTGCGTGCCCTTGGCGGCAATCGCATAGCTCACCATGTCGCGAGCCCGGTAGGCCGACATCATCTCGCGGTGCAGATCCGCGATCTGCTCGAGCTGTTCCCGCGTCGCCTTTTCCGTGGCGAGGCGCCCGGCCAACCCTTCGTTGACCGCAAGCACATCGAAGATGTCGGCAACGTCATCCCGCGACAGCACGGTGACACGGGCGCCGTGTTTCGGCGTCAACTCCACCAGCCCTTCTGCCGACAGGATCCGGTAGGCCTCCCGCAGCGGCGTGCGCGACACCGTGAGCTGGTCGCACAACTGCCGCTCGTTGAGCCGGTCACCCGGCGCGAGCTTGCCGGCTGTTATCAGCTTGCGCAGGCTGTCGGCCACCACGACGGACAGTGTCGGATGGTCGATCGCCAACGGCCTGGAAAGGTCCATCTGAGCGGTGCTTTGCAGGATATATGTCTCGCTTCATCAGCGCGGCTCTCGTGAGTCGTCGCCGGGAGTCGTGGAAGACGCCGAACAGTGTTGCATGGCCGCTCGCACGGCTGCATCAATGCTGGTGGATTGTATACCATACACCAGCTGCATCCAGGCGGTCGCCTGCAATGCCTACTGGAGTTCGATCTTCCCTTCGAACTTCACTGACAGCCGCAAGGCTCCAATCTCCAGCGTCATCGTCCCTGGCATGGTCTCATCGCCGCGGATCGTGCCGTCCGCAAGCCCCTTCGCAACGGCCTGCTCGATCTCGCGCTGCGAACTGACGCCCACCATCTTCAGGAACTTGCGCAGACTGATATTGAAAGTCTCGTCGTTCATGCTGATCTCCTACGGAAATGACCGGATTGTGCCGCAGAAGCGGCTGGCCGCTTTGCCATCGTCGGCTCCGGCGCCGGCAGCGGGAAATGAATCTCGGGCTCCATACCACACTCTGCAACATCTCCCTGTGATCGACTGCGATCCGTCGCCTGCCACCGCCATGCGGGGTATTCTCACTTCCCGTTGAACGCACCGCGTTCAAAGGCCCATTCAACAAGTCCTTCAGGATCAAGGATGCTTAAACGAAACACCCGCAATTCCAGCCTCGCCCTCATCGCATTGCTGCTCGCCGGTTGCGGCGGAGGCGGCGGGTCGGACGGCACGGCAGTTTCCGCAAACCCCTCCGCGCCCCCGGCCGCCGGGCCCGCCCCCGCTC
>JACCRJ010000517.1 GCA_013813615.1 Lautropia sp.
GGCGACCAGGAAGAGCGCAGCCTGGATGCCGGCAGGCACGGCCACCAGCAGGTGGCCTGCGACATCGGCGCCGAAGATACCGGTCAGGCGCCCGTTCAATACCCAGCCGTCGCCGGTGGCAGTGGCGGTGCAGGCACCGGCACCGCCCGGCACGCCTCGCGCCCAGGCGAGGCGTTGCTCCCCCGCCATCGCCTGCTGCAAGAGGTCGGCGACGGCGCCCGCGCTGCCGGTGGCTCGATCCAGCAGCCGTGTTGCCGCCAGATGGGTCAGCACCGGCTCGACCACCAGGGCCTGGCCGATCAGCGTCATCGGCCTCATCAGGTCGACCGCCCCTCCGCCGAATCCACCAGCGTGCTCGGACACCGGCAGCGAAAGGATCCCCAGTTCTGCAATCCTGGACCACACCGCCGGGCTGAACCCGCTCTGGGACCTGATGATCGCCTGGCGTTGCTCGAAGCCGTACTGCTGGGCGAGCAGGCGCTCCAGCGAGTCGCTCAGCTGGCGCTGCTCGTCGTTCAGTTCAAAGTCCATGTTCTGCTGTCCGCGTTGATTGATGCAGCCGCCGCCGACGTCCGGTACCGCCTGCAAATAGACCGGCTGACTTCATAGTCCGAGCATCATCTTGGCCATGATGTTGCGCTGGATCTCGTTCGAGCCTGCGTAGATGGATGTCTTTCTGAAATTGCAGTAGCGCAGGGCGAGGGTGGATGCGAAGGCTGCGTCCGGGCCCTCGGCATCAGAGATGCGCATGGCGTCGGCCCCGCCCGCTTCCATGGCGAGTTCCGTCAGCCGCTGCTGGATCTCGGTGCCCCTGATCTTCAGCATCGAAACACCCGCACCCGGCGGCTTGCCGCCCCGCAGCTGGTCGAGGAAGCGCAGATTGGTGATCTCCAGCCCCATCAGATCGATTTCCAATTCAGCCACGCTATCGGCAAACCGCATGTCCTCCATCAGCGATCGGCCGTTGCGCTGGCGCCGGGCGGCGTAGCCCTTGAGGGCCGCCAGCTCGCGTTTGGAGGCGCCGATGCGCCCGGTGTTGAGTCGCTCGTGGCCAAGCAGGAACTTGGCGGCGGTCCAGCCCTTGCCCTCTTCGTGAACCAGGTTCGCGAGGGGCACCTCGACGTTCTCGAAGAACACCTCGTTGACCTCGTGGCCCCCGTCCATCAGTACCAGCGGGCGTACGCTGATCCCCGGCGTCTTCATGTCGATGAGCAGGAAGCTGATGCCCTCCTGCCGGATCGAGGTGCCGAAATCCGTTCTGACCAGGCAGAAGATCCAGTCGGCGAAATGACCCATCGTGGTCCAGATCTTCTGCCCGTTGACGAGGTAGTGATCCGCCTGAAGTTCGGCGCGGGTCTTCAGCGATGCGAGGTCGGAGCCGGAACCGGGTTCCGAATATCCCTGGCACCAGAAATCCTCGCCGTGGTAGATCCTGGGCAGGAAGCGTTTCTTCTGTTCCTCCGTGCCGAAGTGGATCAGCACCGGCGCGCACATGGCGAGGCCGAACGGCACCAGCGGCGGCGCGCCGGCCAGCCCGCATTCTTCCTCGAAGATGTAGCGGTAGACGGCGTTCCAGTCGGTGCCGCCCCACTGCACCGGCCAGGACGGCGCCACCCAGCCTTTGTTCGCGAGAATGCGGTGCCAGGCCAGCAGGTCGTCCCGGTCGAGCTCCTGGTAGGTGACGACCTTTTCCCGGAGGTCGGGCGGAATGTTGGCGTCGAGCCAGCTGCGGACTTCGCTGCGAAACGCAGCTTCATCGGCCGAGTAGTTCAAGTCCATCCGGTCTATCCTCCAGCGATCTCAGGCAGCCGAGCCCTGGCCGTTCGCTTTCCAGAGTTGCCCGCCCGCGTGGCGGGGAACCGTCCATCGAAAGGCGGGTCATCCGTAGTGCAGTTGCGCAACATCCAGCGATTGCGCGATGGCATCAATGGATGAATTATCCGGCGGTTTCAGTGCTTCGATACATGCTACACGACCGGGCAATCCTGCCGCCACGATCGGGCCGGCGATTGCATGGAGCGGGTTGTCCGCGCTCAAGGGCTGCAGCTGGTATTCGGCCAACTGCACGTGGCTGATCAGGGACGCATGGCGTTGCATGACGGCTGTAGTGTCTTCCCCCGCCAGGCCCAGGCAGCCGATGTCCAGCGTGAGCCTGAATGCAGGGTGTCCCACGCGCTCGACCAGTCGGGCAGCTTCGTCGTGGTCCACCAGGAAGTTGTTGCCGTAGCGTGCGCTGATCGGCTCGATGGTGAGGCAGACGCCCAGGCCGGCCGCCTCGGTCGCAGCGCCCCCGAAAAATTCCGCCGCGCTGTCCATCGCGTCGGTAGCGGCCAGCGCGCCGCGGTCGCGATTGCGCGAGGAGCCGAAGATCAGTTGCGTCGCCCCGAGTCCTGCGCCGATGTTCATGACGACGCGAAGATGTTCCAGGGTGCGTCGCCGCGCGCGCCGGTCGCCGAAAATGTTCAGGCCGGTGGTGCCGTGCATCAGCGCCTGCAGGCCGGTGATGGCGATGCCGCGGCTCGCCCAGAACCCGCGCACCTGGCGCAGGTCCCCGGGCGTTGCTGCGGCGGGGTCGTCGAAATAGCGGGTCGGCGCCAGGTCGATGGTGTCGATTCCTCGACGATCGAGCAGCGCCGCGACCGGTTCGTCAAGGTCGCGCGTCCAGAGAAGGTTGGAGACGCCCAGGCGCATCGCAGGGATCCCGGAGCCGCCGCCGTCAATGCAGCGTGAAGCGGTAGGCGACCCCGACCAGCAGAGCGGGTTGGAACGTCTGCTTCACGATGGGACTGTCAGCGGCCGGGCCGAGCAGCTTGACCAGGCTCAGCCGGGCCACCCAGACCCAGTGCTGCGTCGGCTCGCCTACCAGGCCGATGGAGCCGGCGACTTCGCGCAGGCCGGCGCTCGGGCGATAGAGCGGCAGCCCGCTGGCAGCCTGTTCCGCCGGGCCGATGCCGTAGTTGTTGTCCATCGACTTGGCGCTGGCGAAGGTCATGCCGATGTCCGTGCTGAACAGCAATCCCGGTTGCAGCGATTTGCGCCAGCCCAGGCCGATCGGCAGTTCCGCGCCGCCCTGTCGGCCCAGGAGGTCGCCCACCAGCGTTGCGGTCGCGACCAGGTTTGGGTTGAAGTAGTAGCGCATCCGCAGCCGTCCGATCAGCGTGTCGCGCATCCCCTTCAGTCCCAGCGCGGCGTCTTCGGCACTCACGTCGCGGCCGCGGTTGAGCGACGCGCCGAAACCGAAGGCGAACTCGTGGGTCCGGTACAGCGGACCGGTAAGCCCCGTCTCCGAACTGCGGTTCGAGCCGCCGTCGGAACTCGCTCGTGCCACGCTGGAGGTACTGATGGAGTAGCCACGCCAGACGATGCGGGCCGCCGGTGCGATCGCGTAGCCGACGTCGTCAGAACCCGAGTACCTTGGCGATACGCTGCCGGCCATGCCGATCGTGAACCTGACCTCGTCGATCTCCGGTTCGACATCGGATGCGTCCGGCGACGAGGTGGCCCGCGACGCCGGCGTGACCGCCGACTGGGCGCTGGCCGGCAGTGTGGTGAGGAGCATCGCGCCGAGCAGCGTCACGGCGGCAAGACCTGCGCCGACCTCAGATTGTTTCATTTGTAGCATTGAGGCGATAGCTGGGTGGTGAAGGCGTCGTTTCGTGGAAAATAGTGACCTCGACGTTCCCTGGTCCCGTCCCACCCGTTGGAGTTCCCCCCGGTCAGTCCGTTGGTCAACGGCGATAAACCGCGCGTTGTCAGCCTGCTGATCAAAACATAAGTAGCGTCTTGGATACAGAGTCTCTGTTGCGATCGGGATCGGCAACCCTCAGGGTGTTGTTAATTGAGGACGATCCGGCATGGCAACAGCTTGTTTGCGTCGGCCTCGGCGAGCGCGGCATCGATGTCCTGATGGTGGACACGCTGGCCAGATCCTTGGAGGCATTTCCGCGCATCAGCCCTGACGCGGTCCTGGTGGACGACGCCCTCCCGGATGCTGACGGGTTTGAAGCGGTGACGCGTCTGCGGGAGCTGATCGGGCCGCGGCAGATTCCGATCGTGATGCTCTCCGGCCGCAACGACGACACGATGATCGACCGTGCCTTCCAGTGTGGCGTCAGCGACTACTTCCTCAAGTCGCTGCGATGGACCCTGATGTCCGAACGGCTGCTCCACCTGGTCAGCGCCGCGAAGGCTCAGACGGCGCTGGCGGACAGCCGGCTGCAACTGGATCGGATCAAGGACATGGCGACGGTTGCGCAGGAAAGCGTGCGCACGATGCGCGAGCAGACGCATCGCGACCCGCTCACCGGCCTCGCCAGCCGCACCGGGTTCCTGCAACTCAGCGAGGAGGCGCTGCGCCAGCCGCGCCCGCCGGGCCACTGCGCGGCGGTCCTGCTGGTCAACGTGGACCGGTTCAAGCGCCTGAACGACTCGCTGGGCCAGAAGGTCGGGGACCGGGTTCTGGTCGAGGTCGGCCAGCGTCTGCAGCAGGCGTTTCGCAACCTCTCGCCGATGCCACCGGCCGAGGGCGCTCCCACGGAGGTCGGACGCCGGCACGGGCTGATCATCAGCCGCCTGTCCGGCGACGAATTCGCGTTGATGTTCCCGGACCTGCCGTCGCAGTCTTCCGCCGAGAAGACCGCCGACATCGCCTTCGCCTACCTGAAGCATCCGGTGTCCGTCGACGGGCTCGACATGCTGCTGCGCTGCTCGATCGGCATGGCGGTGTTTCCCCAGCACGGTCGCAACATCGAGGCGCTGATGGCGAAGGCCGACGTCGCTCTGGGCGTCGGCAAGCGCCAGGGCGGCAACTCGGCGGTGATGTTCAGCGACGAGTTCGGCGAACACTTGCGCAGCAACTTCGACCTCGAAGCGGCCCTGCATTCCGCGGTGGACCGCAACGAACTGATCCTGCACTACCAGCCGATCGTCGATTCCCGCACCGGCCAGGTGACCGGCGCGGAGGCGCTGATGCGGTGGATGCGGGGCGGCCAGCTGATCACCCCGGCCTCGTTCATTCCGCTGGCCGAAGAGAACGGGTTGGTCTTCCGGATGGCCGAGTGGGCCATCTCCGAGGCGCTGCAGCAGGTGCGCCGCTGGCAGCTGCGCGGCCTGGGCCTGACCAGCGTCTCGGTCAACATCAACGTGCGCCATCTGGTGCAGCCGTCGCTGACGCGGGCGGTGACGCAGGCCCTCGAGGCGACGCAGCTGCCGCCGAGCACGCTTACGCTGGAATTGACCGAATCGGACGTCATGCAGGACATCGAGAAGGCGCTTACCGCGCTGCGGACCCTGAAGGACCTGGGCGTGAGGTTGGCGCTGGATGATTTCGGGACCGGGTATTCCTCTCTGGCCTACCTCACCCAGCTGCCGCTTGATTGCCTCAAGATCGACCGGTCCTTCATCCAGGAGATGCAGATCAACCCGCAGCAGCTGATGGTGGTGCGCGGCATCGTCGCGCTCGGCTCGGCACTTGGCCTCACCACGACGGCGGAAGGCGTCGAGAACCGGGAGGAACTGGTCGCCCTGCAGAAGATGGGCTGTCAGATGGTGCAGGGCTACTACTTCACCCGCCCCCTTACCGCGACCGATTTCGACACCTGGTGGCGTCGCTCCAAGCTCGACCCGGGGCTGCTGGTCTCGCCGGGCAGCGGCGCGCAGGACGCGATAGTGGTGTGACCCCCCCGAAGCGCCTTCGGCGCCTCCCCCCGAGGGGGCGCCGCTGGCGGCCCCGCAAAGCCGGATCCGCTGCGGCTGCTGGACCGGGCGCGTTTTGTTGACGGAGGCGTCAGTCTGAGAATGAGTAGTGTGCAGGCTACGAGGTACTGACCCGATGAGCAATCCCTTATCGAAGGACGTCCAGAAGCACGCCGCCGCGGAGCACGCGCTGCGCTTCCTCACGCCCGGCGAGGTGGTGGGCGTGGGCAGCGGCTCGACGGTAGGCTTCTTCATTGCAGCGCTGTCGAAGCGGGCGGTGGACTTTCCGAAGGCGGTATCGAGTTCGGAGCGCAGCAGCGGGCTGCTGAGGTCAGCCGGCATCCAGGTCCTGGATCTGAACGACGCCGGCCCAATCGGCGTCTACGTCGACGGCGCCGACGAAGTCGATCCGAACCTGGCCCTGATCAAGGGCGGGGGCGGCGCGTTGACGCGCGAGAAGATCATCGCGCAAGCCAGCCGGCGCTTCGTCTGCATCGTCGACGAATCCAAGCAAGTGCCGGTACTGGGTACGTTCCCGCTGCCGGTGGAGGTCATCCCGATGGCACGCTCCCTGGTGGCACGGGAGCTGGCAGCGATCGGCGCGACCGTCATCGAGCGCGCCGGCTTCGTCACCGACAACGGCAACGTCATCCTGGATGCGGCCCGCCTCAGGATAACCGACCCCCTCGCGCTGGAAGCGCAGATCAACCAGTGGCCGGGCGTCGTGACCGTCGGGCTGTTCGCGCGTCGCCGCCCTGACGTGCTGCTGGTGGCCGGCCCAGGGGGCGTGGCCGAGACGGTCGTCTGATCAACTCGACGGCGGCACGTATCCCGCCACCTGGTCTGCGCCGCCGCCGAAGAAGTAGCTTTCCATCTGCTGCGCTAGGTACTTTCGGGCGCGCGTATCGGCCAGGTTCAACCGGTTCTCGTTGACCAGCATAGTCTGGTGTTTCAGCCACGCCTGCCAGGCTTCCTTCGACACGCTCTCCCAGATCTTCTTGCCCAGATCTCCCGGGTAGGGCGGAAAGTCCATCCCCTCGCCTTCCTTCTTCAACTTGACGCAAAAAACGGTACGCGACATCGTAGCTCCTGCCGGCGGCCTTCGCCCCATTTCCGTATGCTAACCCGCCGGGGGGCGGCGCCAACCCCGCCGCGGGCAGCAGGTTTGCCGTGCGGCATTTGCGCGCGCCTACCCCAAGATGAGAAGTATGCTACCCGAAGGTCTCTGCTGAATGGCTAGAGGTTCTTCAGCAGGACCAGCGACTTGCGCTGCCAGTTGTAGAGCTTCTTGCGGGAGACCGGCAGGTCGTCGACGCTGCCGAGCACGAAGCCGCGCTTGAGGAACCAGTGCGCGGTGCGCGTCGTCAGCACGAACAGCCGGGTGATGCCCAGGGCCTTGGCCCGCTGCTCGATGCGCCTCACCAGGCGCTCGCCGTCGCCCAGCCCCTGTGCTTCAGGATTCACGGCGAGGCAGGCCATCTCGGCCATGTTTTCTTCGGGAAAGGCGTAAAGCGCCGCACAACCGAAGATGACACGGTCATGTTCGATGACGGTGAAATTGGTGATCTCCGCTTCGATCAGCGCCCGGTCCCGCTTGACCAGCGTGCCGTCTTCTTCCAGCGGCTGGATGATCGCCAGGATGCCGCCGACATCGTCGATGGTCGCCTCCCGCAGCGCCTCCAGGGTTTCCTCCACCACCATCGAGCCGACGCCGTCGTGCAGGAAGAATTCCAGCAGCACCGAGCCGTCCATCGCGAACGGCACGATGTGTGAACGGGCGACGCCGCCTTCGCAGGCGTGCAGGGCCGCCCGCAGGTACGTGCGCAACGGCGCCGGTACGCTGTTGGTGGCTAGCAGCTTCTTCGCCTGGGCTTCGGAAATTTCCGAGAGAATCGCGCCGTCGTCGTCGGTGATGCCGTCGACTTCGCTCACGAAAACGAGCTTGTCCGCGTCCAGCGCAATCGCCGTGGCGGCCGCGACGTCTTCCATCATCAGGTTGAAGGCGTCGCCGGTGGCGGAGTAGCCGATGTTGGACAACAGCACGATCAGGCCGTTGTCCAGCGCCAGCCGGATCATCTGGGCGTCGACCTTGCGAACCAGGCCGCTGTAGATGCAGTCGACCCCGTCGACGATGCCGACCGGCCGCGAAAGCACGAAGTTGCCCGAAATCACGCGCACGCCGGCGTTGGCCATCGGCGTGTTGGGCAGCCCCTGCGAGAAGCCGGCCTCCATGTCGAGGCGGATCTCGCCGGCCGCTTCCTTGGCGCATTCCAGCGCCACTTGGTCGGTGATGCGGACTTCCTTGTGGTAGCGCGCTTCCTGGCCGCGCAGGCGCAGCTGCTCGTTGATCTGCGGGCGGCAGCCGTTGACGATGACGATGCGCATGCCCATGGCATGCAGCAGGCTCAGGTCCTGGATCAGCGCGTTGATCCCCCCGCTGACGAACATCTCGCCGGGGATGCCGACGACGAATGTCTTGCCGCGGAAGGCGTGGATGTAGGGCGCAACCCGCCGCAGCCAGGCGACGAACTGGTCGTTCGGCAAAGGTGCGGGCGCTGCGGCGACGGGCAGCTCCGGCGGGTCCAGGGGGCCTGGGGAAACCGGCAAAAAGGGCGGGCTGGAATCGTTCATGTGCCGAACATTATAATTTTGTCGTGAACTCGCCTGTTACCGCTGTCGGCCCGATTTTCGGCAATTTGAGCAATTCCAGCCCTTCAGACGGCACGGGAGAGGATAACCGGGGTGCCGCGATCCCCGCCGAACTGCGACGGCTGATCGATTCGCTGCCGGTGTCGGCGCACCGCCAGCCGATCATCGAGGCGATCCGGCGGCATCCGGTGGTCATCGTCTGCGGTGAAACCGGTTCCGGCAAGACCACGCAGCTGCCCAAACTCTGCCTGGCTGGGGGACGCGGCCTGCGCAATACCGCGACCGGCCGCGGCGGGATCGTCGGTCATACCCAACCGCGCCGGCTCGCCGCCACCAGCGTGGCCCAGCGCATCGCCGAGGAGCTCGGCACGCCGCTGGGCGCCGACGTCGGCTACAAGATCCGCTTCAACGAGAAGGTGTCGAAGTCCGCCCGCATCAAGCTGATGACGGACGGTATCCTGCTGGCCGAGTCGCAGACCGACCCGCTGCTGTCGCGCTACGACACCATCATCGTCGATGAGGCGCATGAACGCAGCCTCAACATCGATTTTCTGCTGGGCTACCTCAAACGGCTGGTCGACGGGCCGCGGCGGGAAGACCTTAAGCTGGTGATCACCTCGGCGACCATCGACGCCGAGCGCTTTGCCCGCCATTTCGCCGACGGCGAGGCGCCGGCGCCGGTCATCGAGGTCTCCGGCAGGCTCTTTCCGGTCGAGATCCGCTACCGTCCGCTGCTGGCGCCGGATCGGCCGGCGTCCGAGGCCGGCTCCCGCACGGGGGAGTCGAAGGCGCGCAACGGCGGGCGCGCCGCAGGCGGCGCGCCCGACGACGATGACGAGACGGACCTGCCGTCGGCCATCGAGGCGGCGATCGAGGAACTCTGGTC
>JACCRJ010000524.1 GCA_013813615.1 Lautropia sp.
CGCGTTGATGGTGAGCATTGAGAACGAGTGCAGGATCCCGCCGTCTGGTTGCCGCCAGGTGTCCCAAAGGGCTGCCACGGTAAACAGCCCCTTGTCCTCACGCTCGATCCGCCAGCGCACCGGCTTGCCGCTCGTAATTCGGCTCGAAGAAGGCCTCCATCGGCACCAGGCCGAACTGGCGGCGCCGCCAGGGCCCGCGGTAGCTGGGGCGGACGTCGACGGTCTCAGCCCGGGCGTTGTAGGTCTTCCGGAAGTCTTTTCCGTCCTTCGAGAAGTAGGGAACCATGCCGAACATGGCGAGCCGCCACTCGAAGCCGCCGATCAGCAGCGGCCCTTTGTAGCCCGGCCAGAGCTCCGGCATGTATTCGAAGGTCGGAATCTGGATCTGCAGATGCTCACGTATCAGGTCGCGGGAGCTGGGGCGTAGTTAGTGCACATGCAGAAATTGTGGCACGTCTACCGGGCGCACACTCCTCACGACGGCCTGCGGCGCCGGAGCATCAGAATCTTCCAATGAACGGCGTGCCTCGCCGTTGGCGGGGGCACCGCTATCGTGCGCGCTTCCTTCCAACGTGATCCAGTTCACGTATCAGTGCGTACAATCCTCATGAACACCGCTCGGCCACCGATCGAGATGCCGGCCGCTTCGGCCAGCGATTCACTCTCGCACAAGCCTTTCGGTGGTGGGAGAGACGCGTGCTGGCGATCTGATGGCGACTCGCCACGATTTACTGGTTTGTATCCGATCGGTCGCGATGGCTGCGGATCGCGACGCATTCGCCGCGCTATTTAAGCACTTCGCTCCGCGGGTCAAGGGTTTTCTGATGCGGTCCGGCATGCCTGCCGAGCTTGCCGAGGAGTTGGCGCAGGAAGTGATGGTGACGCTGTGGCGCAAGGCTGCGCTCTTTGATCCGTCTCGAGCAAGCCTCTCGACCTGGGTGTTCACCATTGCGCGCAATCGGCGAATCGACCACCATCGTCGCTTGCCGAGCGGCAGCCAAGTCGATGTCGATGAGTGGGGCGACGATCAGCACCCGGCCGATGGCCGCGCCACGCCCGAGGAACTAGCTATCGCACTGCAGCGCGAGGAGAAATTACGGGCAGCGCTATCCGGATTGCCGCCGGAGCAAGCGCTGGTCATCCGGCTGTCGTTCTTCGAGGAGCAGACCCACATGAGGATCGCCGAGGAACTCAATATTCCGCTCGGCACCGTCAAGTCAAGGATTCGGCGAGCCGTCCTCCAGCTGCGGCGCGCCCTCGAACGCCTCATCCCATGATCCGACATCACCCAGCAGACGACCTGCTGCTCACGCTAGCGGCCGGTCACTTAGACGAACCTCAGGCTCTGCTTGTCTCGGTCCACTTGGAGCAGTGCTCCACCTGTCGCGCAAGGCTTGCTGGCTTGCAGGCGCTTGGCGGCGTCCTCCTCGAGGAGGTTGAACCGGTCGCGCTGAGTCCCGACGCGCTGCCAGCGGCGCTGGCAGCTGCGGTGCGAGAGTCGGGCGACGCACCTGAGCTTCTCAACGGCACCGGAAACACCGGATCGAATCTGATGGGTCCCCAAGGCCTGTGGCGTCCTCACTTGCCGAGAGGCATCCGTTGGCCCGCTGCTCTCTGCAGCTGCGAAGTCTCGCGCTGGCATTGGATATGGCTCGGTATGCGGTGGAGCCGGGTGCGGCTTCCACACCGGCCGGCGGTGTCGATGTTCCTGCTGCGAGTCAGCCCAGGTCGCCGGCTGCCCAGTCACTCCCATCGAGGTACCGAACTGACGCAGGTTTTGTGCGGCAGTTTCGACGACGGCCGTGCTGTTTTCGGACCGGGCGATTTTATTGAGGCGGATGCTCGCGTTGCCCACCGTCCCATCGTTCGCCACGATGGCGAATGTGTCTGCCTCGTCTATGTCGATGGACGGCTTCGCTTCGACGGACGAATTGCTGGCGCTATGCGGCGTTGGATCGACGGGTAGGACAAATGCCGGTCGTAACTCGCCGGCCGCCTCTGAAGTGGAACGCGTCTTGTGCCGCTCCGGTCGGCAAGCGTGATTTTCACTGAAACTCGCCGGTTCGCCTAGCGTATTAGATATTCGATTCGTTCCGGCAGGCGCGGTGAGCTGTGCACAGTCGCCGAGGCCTGCGCGCGCCGGCTCTGCCGCTAGCCCAATCATCCTGGGTGAGTCGCGAGAGCGAGAAGCCGCGCTAGACAGGGCTGAAAAGGGGATCGGGAAAATGATTGCTAAATCGAGCCGTTCGGTCGTGACGCTGCGCCAGTTCCACCTCGCAGCGCAGGCCACATTGAACGTCCACTTTAGATTGACCCATCGACGCGTGGCTCGGAAGATTCGATCAGAAGATTGGGTCGTTCAACAACCGGACAGTTGCCGCGACGGGGCGGGTCGACAGATTTCCGACTACAACAACACATCAATCAATGCCAGACCAACAGCAGCATTTGCTATGCCCACTCTCACGTCCATCAAAAAAGTTTGGTGAC
>JACCRJ010000546.1 GCA_013813615.1 Lautropia sp.
CCCCGCTACGAGTCGACCTGCTTCTTGAGGTCGTAGATGAAGTGGACGCCCGCGTCGACCGATCCGTCTTCCTTCTGCGGCTTGTATTCGAGATCGACATGCCCGAAGACCAGGGACACGCTCTCCATCGGGTGCTCGGAGCTGCCCGAGGGCTGTACGCTCGTCACGAACACTTCCTTCATCTTGACGAGGAGGTAGTCCTGCTGTCCCTTGCCGGACTTGCGCGACACCAGTGTGGCCTCGGCGAAATGGTCACCCATCGCGCACGCTTTCATCAGCACGGGGGAGGCCTTGTCGAGCGCGTGCATGAAGCTCAAGTCACTGAAGTTCGCCTTGCCGGCGCCGGCGCCGGCCCCGGAGCGGGGCTCGGGCTGGAGGAACCGCCGCCGCCGCAGCTTGCCAGACCGAGCATGGTTGCCAGGACCAATGCACCTGCGCACACGCGCGTGCCGCCGCCCCCTGGTGTCGGGCCGGGCTCGGTGGGCAGCACTGCGCGGGAAGTCGTCGTCATTCAGTTCACCTTCTGTACGGGGATCCGGCGATTGTAGTGGGGGGCTCAAGCGCCCACCGGCAATACCGCACGCCGCAGTCCCAGCCAGCAGATTGCCAGCACCATCACCAGCACGAAGGGGATCGACAGGTAGTTCAGGAGCTCCCAGCCATTGCTGTTCAAAAGGACACCGGAGGAAGCCGACGAGGTGATCATCGTCACGAAGACGATCATGTCGTTGAAGCCCTGGATCCGTGTTCTCTCCGGCGGCCGGTAGGCCTGCGTCAGGAGGGTGGTGGCGCCGGTGTAGGCGAAGTTCCAGCCGACGCCCAGGAGCGCGAGGGCGACGACGAAGTGCGACACCTCGATTCCGTTCAGGGCCACGGCGATGCAGGCGAACATCAGCGCGCAGCCGGTCAGGATGATCGGCAGGACCCCGAACCGGGTGATGAGCGAACCGGTGAAGAGCCCCGGCAGAAACATCCCGATAACATGCCACTGCAGCACCAGTGCGGTGGCCGCGTACGGATGCGTACATAGTTCCATCGCAAGCGGCGTCGCCACCATCAGCAGGTTCATGATGCCGTAGGCGCCGGCCGCCGTGAGTATCGCAACCCAGCAGGAGGGCTGGCGAAGGATCTGCCACAGCGGCCGCGCCACGCCGCCGGCCAGCGTGTCCGCGCTGGACGGCAGGCGCAGCAACTGGGCCAGCAGCAGCGAAAGCAGTGCGAATCCGGCGAGCGCAAGGTAGGAGCCGGCGTAGGTAGCGGGCAGCATGTCGCGCGTGATCTTCGACACCTCCGGCCCGACGATGCCGCCGACGATTCCGCCGGTCAGCACCAGGGAGATCGCCCGGGCACGAAAGCCGGGGCGGTAGGCGTCGGCGACGTCCGCCGCGGCAAAGCGATAGCTGGCGCCGAAGGCGTTGTAGATACCGGTGAGAAAAGTGGCAACCGCCAGCAGCCAGAGGCTGCCGATGCTGACCGCCCAGGCCGCCAGCAGTGCGCCGCCGATCGCAAGCAATGCCCCCACCGTATAGCCGTAGCGCCTGCCCAGGCGCCGCATCAGCCTGGCAGCCAGCATGCTGAAGACGGCGGCGCCGAGCACATATCCAGTCACCGGCAGCGTCGCCAACGCCTTGTCCTCGGCGAGCGCGAATCCAGCGAGACTGCTGATCGCGATCAGCGTGACATTGTTGGTCAGCAGCAGGGCCTGGAGCGTGGCCAGCACGCCCATCTGAAATCGAAGTGTCTGCACAAGGAGTCCGGAGCGGGAGTGCGGGAGTGGCGGAGCGCGCTGTCGCGGGGATAGGTGGCACCGGCCGTGCCCCGACGTACCATTTTAGCGCCCGGCAGAGCCCGGCCGCGTCGGCCGCCGTCGGCCGCCGTCGGCCAACTGCTAGAATTCCCGGCGCTGGGCGTGTGGCTCATGAAAGGAACGGGCATGGCGATGTCGATGGCGGATCGGGACGGATTCATCTGGTTTGACGGCAAGCTGGTGGACTGGCGGGACGCCAGGATCCACGTGCTGACGCACAGCCTGCACTACGGCATGAGCGTCTTCGAAGGTGTCCGGGCCTACGACACCGCGCAGGGCACGGCCATCTTCCGGCTGCCTGAACACACGCGGCGACTGATGAACTCCGCCAAGATCTTTCAGATGAACCTTGGCTACGACTTTGAGACGTTGATGCAGGCGCAGAAGGAAGTGGTCCGCAGCAACAAGCTGGAAAGCTGCTACCTGCGGCCGATCGCCTGGATCGGCTCGGAAAAGCTCGGCGTCTCCCCCAAGGGCAACACGGTGCATGTCGCGATCGCGGCCTGGCCGTGGGGCGCCTACCTCGGCGAAGACGGGATCACCAAGGGCATCCGTGTGAAGACGTCATCCTTCACACGGCACCACGTCAACTCGTCGCTGGTTCGGGCCAAGGCATCGGGCTACTACATCAATTCCATCCTCGCCAATTCCGAGGCTACCAATGACGGCTATGACGAGGCGCTGCTCCTCGACACCGAAGGCTACGTCTCTGAAGGCTCCGGCGAGAACGTGTTCATCATCCGCCAGGGCAAGTTGTTCACGCCGGATCTGGCTTCCTGCCTCGACGGCATCACCCGGGATGCCGTGATCACGATGGCCCGCGGGCTGGACATCGAGGTGATAGAGAAACGGATCACCCGCGACGAGGTCTATTGTGCCGACGAAGCCTTCTTCACCGGCACGGCTGCGGAAATCACGCCGATCCGGGAGCTGGACAACCGCGCCATCGGCTCCGGCCAGCGCGGTCCGCTGACGCAGCGACTGCAGCAGCTGTTCTTCGACGTCATAGCCGGCAGATCCGAGCGCTACCGCCAGTGGCTCCATCCGATCAGCGCCTAATCCAGTGACGGACAGCACGACCAGGAACACGACAACGGGCAGCGGCCAGGACGAGGCCTTGGTGGAACTCGACGGCAAGGATGGGCCGGCCTTCTGCCCGCATCCGAATATGACCTTGTGGAACCAGCATCCGCGAGTGTTCCTGGACCTTTCGGTGACGGGCGAGGCGAAATGCCCTTACTGCGGCACCCGCTACCGGCTCAAGCCGGGCGCCCGGATCCACCGGCACTGAAAGCACTGCCGACGTTTTCCAGCTGAGCGTCGCTGAAAATCCCGCGACGCTGCCGCAAACGTGACTTCGTGCAGATTTGCTGCGTCCGCCGCAAGACACAATCCACCGGAACAAACGGCGCTGCGCCTTGGCAGCGCCGCAGATACTAGTGGGCCGACCTTGTCTCTCGCACAGCCTTCGCGGCGTTCGTTGATCATTGCCCCTGAGACAGTCACCGAATCGGTGCTGACGCAGCCCCTGCTGGCGCTGCTGCGCCGGTTCGATGCCTTCGGTTGCATCGACGTGCTGGCGCCGCCCGAACTGGCGCCGGTGTTCCAAGCGATGTCCGAGCCCGACGACGTGATCGAGAACGACATCGGGATCGACCGGATCGACCTGTTGCGCCGGCTGGCACTTGCCCGCAGGATCGAATCGCGCAGTTACGACTGCGCCTTCATCCTTCAGGACAACCGGATGGCCGCCATCGCGCCGTGGCTGGCCCGGATCCCCACCCGCATCGGCTCCGGCAGCGGCGCCGTGCTCGGGATGATCAACCGGTCCGCCGCCGGCAACGGCGGCCGGGGCAAATCGGTTGCCGACCGTTTCCTGGCGATGGCGTTTGCGCCCGGCGAAAGTCTGCCGCCGGGCATACCGGTACCGCAACTGGCCGCGCCGCCGGCGATGACAGAGGCACTCGCCCGCCACCTGAACCTGGACATCGGCAAACAGCTGATCCTGTTGTGCCCTTCGTCCGAACTGGGCCCGACCAGCGAGTGGCCGGTCCGGCACTACGCCGAGCTGGCTGCACTGATCACCCTGCAGTGGCCGGACCTGGCGGTGGGGCTTGTCGGCCGACCGCGCGACCGGGCAGTGGGCACGCAGATCGCCCTGCTTTCCGGCGAACGGCTGCACAACTGGTGCGGCCAACTGGACATGGCGCAGACCCTGGCCCTGATGAACCATGCCGCCGCCGTCGTAACCTCCGAATCGCAATACATGCACTTGGCGGCCGCGCTAGGCCGGCCCCACGTCGCGCTCTACGGCGCAGGGGACCCAAGGGCGGAACGCATCAACGCCTCCCGGCGCAGCGTGATGTGGCTGCATCTCGAATGCAGCCCCTGCCTGGATGCGCACTGCAAGTACGGTCACATGAATTGCGTCACCCAGCAGATGCCGGCCCAGGTCTTCGCAGCGCTGCGCAAGGCAATGCGGTTCTCAGCCACCGCCTGAGAACACCCCCCCGAATCGCCTTCGGCGCCTCCCCCCCAAGGGGGCGCCGCCAGCAGCCCGGCAAAGCCGGATCCGCGGCGGCTGCCGGCTTTCGCGGCGAGTTCATGCGGCCGGCGCTGAAGAGCGACACTCCCCGTGGATACCGGCTAGACTTCCTGGCACCGCTTGTCCCGTACGCATCTATCCGGCATGCCGCGACCACTGATCTTCGCTTCCGCATCGGCAGTCGAGGAGGCTTTCTACGCCGCCCTGGCGCATGCCGATGCTGCCGGCGTCATGGCCCTGTGGGCCGACGATGAAGAGGTGATCTGCATCCATCCGGGCGGCCGGCGCCTGACCGGCTTGCATGCGGTGCGCCGGTCCTTCGAGGAGATCCTTTCCCGGGGTCCGCTCAGTGTGCGGATCCAGAGCGTGCAGGTATTCCAAAGTGCGACCCTGACCGTTCATAACCTCATCGAACAGATCAGCGTGGCGAGCGAGCGCGGGCTGGAACTGGTCAACGTCCTCACCACCAACGTCTACACCAAGACCAGCGCCGGCTGGCAACTGCTCGTGCATCACGCTGCCCCGGGCCAGGAAGCGGAGAGGCCCTCGCATGAAACATTCAACGGAAAGCTGCACTGACATCCTGAGCCGGAACTCCGGCCGCGATCTGCCGCAGCCGAGCCCCCCAGGCATCCCCCAGCCCATCCCCCAGCCGCCGTACGGCGCCGATCCGGACTACCGGGCGCCGGGCTGGCTGCGCAACCGCCACCTGCAGACGATCTGGCCGGTCATGGTCCGCGGCACGCCGGTGATCCAGTACCGGCGCGAGCGCTGGTCGACGCCGGACGGGGATTTCATCGACCTCGACTGGGCGGTGCCCCCGCCGGGCGCAGCGGCTGCCACCGGTCCGCTGGTTGCGCTTTTCCATGGCCTCGAAGGCAGCTCCGCCAGCCACTATGCGCGCGCACTCATGGCCCATCTGCTGGCAGCCGGCTGGCGCGGCGTGGTGATCAACTGGCGCGGCTGCAGCGGCGAGCCCAACCTGCTCGCCCGCGCCTACCACTCCGGCGACTCGGCCGAGGTCGACTGGGTATTGCGCCGGCTCAGGCCGGACTTCGTCGCAGGCGTATCACTGGGCGCGAACGCTCTGCTCAAGTGGCTGGGCGAGCAGGGATCGCACGCCGGCTTCGTTCGGGCAGCGGCGGGCGTCTCGGCGCCGCAGGACCTGCACGCCGGCGCCGCCGCCTTGTCGCGCGGCTTCAACCGGCTCTACTGCCTCAACTTCATGAAGACCCTGAAACGCAAGAGCCTGTTGAAACTGGACCGGTTCCCGGGCCTCTACGACCGCCAGAGGATGCTGGCATCACGCGATTTCTTCGACTTCGACGACGTGGTGACAGCGCCGCTGCACGGCTTCGAGAGCGCGATGGACTACTGGGCCCGCAGTTCCTGCAAGCAGTACCTCGGCGGCGTCGAGGTGCCGACCCTGGTATTGAACGCGCGCAACGACCCGTTCCTGCCGGAGCGGGTGCTGGCCCGGCACTCGGAGGTGTCGCGCCACGTCGTGCTTGACTATCCGGCGCACGGCGGACACGCCGGCTTCGTCCGCGGGCGCCTGCCGGGACGCGGCGACTGGCTGCCGCAGCGCCTGATAAGATTCTTCAGGCAGTTCGCCTGATGGTGTCAGCCGGAAACGCCGATCAGGGACACGCCGGCGGCCAAGCGGAGATGCAGCGTGCTGGATGACCAGGTCAAGCGGGCGATGCTGAAGTGGCCGCAGGTGCCATCCGTCTACGGCTGGCTGCGGCTGAGCCGGCGCGGCCAGTGGTTCCTGATCGACCGCGGCCAGCCGGGCTTCGACCCGGCTCGAGACGGAGAGGGCAGCCCGATCACCAGCCCGCCGATCATCGACTTCATCGGCAGGAACTATGAGTGCGACCGGCGCGGCGCCTGGTACTGGCAGAACGGGCCGCAACGGGCCTTCGTTCGAATCGGGATCGCCCCGCTGATCCTGCGGGTGCTCAACGAACCGCCACGGCAGCTGCTGGTCACGCACACGGGTTTTGTCGTCGAGCGCATCGATCGGGTGCTCGGCGACGCCGACGGCAATCTGCTGATGAACACCAACCTGGGCCCGGCGGCAGTCGACGACCGGGACATCGGCCAGCTGCAGCTGACGGCGGCCGAGCCGACCGCCGACGGCAACGATGCGATGCTGCTCGTGCTCGAGCGCTATCCGGCACCGGCTGCGGCAGGCTGGCGCATCGAGGTCTGCAACGCGTCCGGTGCGGCTGCGCTGGGGGCGGAGCTTGGATTCGTTGCCGATCCGGCGCCGGAGGCGGCGCAAGAGGCGGCGCAAGAGGCGGCGCAGGTGGGTGCGCAAGAGGCGGCGCGCAAGCCGGCGGATGATCGGGACCCGCCGGCAGCCTGAGCAGGCGCGGCAGCGGCCGGCCTTCTACCAGCGCCGGGCGTCCTTCATTTCTTCCCGATACAGCGCCTCGGCCTCCCGCAGCTTGGCGTCGACGATCGAGCCGTTGAAGAAGTCCAGGTCGCCGGCATCCCGCGCGAGCCGCAGCTGCTCCAACGCCGGCAGCCGCATGCTTCGCATCAGGTAGCCCTCGGCGGCGGCCTTGTGGGCCAGCCCGCGTTCGCCCAGCGCCTGGTGGGCCTCGCCCAGGATCCGCCAGAGCTCGGCGTCGCCCTTGAAATCCGCCGTCTTCTCGCGCAGCAGGCCGATGGCGTCCCGGTAGGATCTGGCGGCGATCAGCACCTGGGCACGCAGCCGGATGATCGCGAGGTTGTCGGGATAGGTGCGAATCGCCGCGTCGGATTGCTCCCGGGCGCGGCTGACATTGCCGCTGCCGAGGCTGTTGGCGACTCTCAGGCGGGCGAAGAAGACATGCGGCGCACCCAGCGTCTGCTCCGCCTTGTCGAGTGCCCCATCCGACGCAGCCCAGTCCCGGCTCGCATTGGCGACACTGGCCAGTCCGAACCAGGGACCCGGATCCTTCGCGCCCTCCGGCGTGCCGATCTGCTGGTCGAAGGTGCGCTTGGCCGCTGCCAGCGAATCGACGCCGTCGCCGCCGACGGCCAGCGCGCGGGCGCGCAGCAGCCGGAATTCGATCCGGTCGCGATGTTCGAGCGCCGGAAGATCCTGGATGCGCAGCTGCAGGTCCGTCATCCGCTCGCCGGTGACCGGATGGGTGCGCACATAGACGGGCATGCCACCCTCGTTGTAGCGGTTGAACTGCTGCAGCCGCTCGAAGAACTTCGGTGCCGCGCGGACGTCGAATTTCGCTTCGCGCAGCATCTCGAGCCCCACCCGGTCCGCCTCCCGCTCGGCGTCACGGGAGAACGAGAGCATCGACCGCGTCGCCAGCGTGTCGCCGAGGGACATGGCGCCGATCGCGGCGTCGGGGCTCGAGCGGGCCGCCAATGCACCAAGCACCAGTCCCGCGAGAGCCATCATCGACGCCTGCCGCTGGTTGCTGAGCATCCTGGAGATATGCCGCTGGGTGACGTGGCCGATCTCGTGGCCCATTACCGTTGCGAGTTCCGACTCGTTGGCGGCGGCCGCCATCAGGCCGGTGTGGATGCCGATGTAGCCGCCCGGCAGCGCGAAGGCGTTGATCGTCTTGTCCCTGACCGCGAAGAATTCGAACTGCTGGGAGCGCGCCGGGCCGGTGGAGATCAGCCTGGCGGCGAAGCGATTGAGGAAATCGGTGAACTCGGCGTCGTCCCAGACGATGCCCTCGGAGCGCAGCTCCCGCATGATCGATTCGCCGAGGCGCCTTTCAGCCGCGCCGGACAGCTCGTCGCCGCTGGCCGCCCCGAGATCCGGGAGACGGTCTACCTGAGCCGGCGCCATGCCCGGGCTGCCCGCCAACAAGACGCTGGCCAGGAGCGCGACACCGCCGCGCCGCCAACGCCCCAGACGCGCAAGTGCTGCCGGGCCGCGGGCCGCGTCCGTACGCGACAATACCTGAGCGGGTCGTTTGATCACGTTGCTATGATAGCGACGCGGCCCGGATGATGCTGGCCGGCACCTTCACCTGCGCGGACACCGCAAAGCCATGGCTGAACTGACCCATTTCGATGCCGGCGGCAAAGCCCATATGGTCGACGTCGGCGGCAAGGGCGAAACCCGCCGGGTCGCGATCGCCGAAGGCTCGATCCGGATGCTGCCCGAGACGTTCGCGCTGGTGAAAGGCGGCACGGTGACGAAGGGCGACGTCGTCGGAATCGCGCGGCTGGCTGCCATCATGGCCGCCAAGAAGACCGCCGACCTGATTCCGCTGTGCCATCCGATCGCGCTGACCCACGTCTCGGCCGACTTCACGCTGGACGAGGCCGGCAGCCGTGTCGTCTGCCGCACCCGGGTCGAATGCAACGGCAAGACCGGCGTCGAG
>JACCRJ010000554.1 GCA_013813615.1 Lautropia sp.
GTACATAAGGGCTGCGATGAGCGGATTCGTGCAGGATGATCGAGACACGATTGCGAACTTTCGCAAGCGCTTCCTGACGGAGATCACGGCGCTGTTCGTGCGGCGCCGGCCGCTCAGCAGGCACTGCTCTCGGGACTTGACAAGTCCTCCGATCAGGTCAATCTCACCGATGATGAATCGCGCATCATGAAGTCGGCCGACGGCTTCGCACAGGCCTACAACGCCCAGGCGTTGGTCGATGTCGAGAGCCAACTGATCGTAGGCAACTTCGTCACCCAGCAGAGCAACGACTTCGGTCAATTCGCGCCCGCTTTGGAAGTGCTCAAGAGCCTGCCGGCAGCACTGGGTGTGCCGCAGTTTCTGCTCGCCGGCACGGGCTACTACAGCGAGCGCACGTGAACCTGTGCGAGGACAGCGCCTGACCCCGCTGATTTGTGGACGACCCGGTACTCGAGACCAGTCTCTTCCTGAAACGTGTCATGCCCGCCTCGGGCCTCGTCGTGCGCCCGCTCGCCGTGCCCTCAACGGGCATCGGCGAAGTGCGCCATGACCAGAGCCCACGCCGCTTCCGCGATGCCCCTCGCTTTCAGGCCCGTCTCGCGCGCCTGAGCGCTCGATGCCGTGCCATCGAGAGAACGCTTGAGGATGCCTTGCAGGATGGCTGCCAGCCGGAACATGCTGTAGGCGAGGCAGAACTCGTACTCTGCGAGGTCCACTGCACGCCCCGTGCGCTCGCAGTAGCTCTGCAAGTACTCCTGCTCCGAAGGAATCCCTGCAGGCAGCGGGTTCTTTTCGGCCATGCCACGAAACTGCTCGGAAGTCAGCCGCCATGGCAGAGCGTGATAAGCGAAGTCGGCAAGCGGGTGCCCCAGCGTCGACAGTTCCCAGTCCAGCAGTGCCAGCACGCGCGGCTCGTGCGGATGGAAGATCATGTTGTCCAGCCGCAGGTCGCCATGGAAGATCGTGGTCTCGTCGCCGGCCGGGATGTGAGCCGGCAGCCATTCGATGAGCCGGTCCATCGCCGGAATCGTCTCGGTCGCCGACGCCTGGTACTGCTTGGTCCAGCGGCTGATTTGGCGCCCGAAGAAATTGCCTGGCCGGCCATAGTCTTCCAGACCCACGGCGCGGTAGTCGACCTTGTGCAGCACGGCGACGACGCGGTTCAGCTCGTCGTACAGGGCGCGTCGCCCCGAGGCATCCAGCTCCGGCAGGGCTGGATCCCAGAGAATGCGCCCCTCCACGAACTCCATCACGTAGAACGGTGTGCCGACGACCCCCGGGTCCTCGCAGAAGCAATGCATGCGCGCCACCGGCACGTCCGTCTGCTCCAGCGCCTTCATCACGCGATACTCGCGGTCGACGGCGTGCGCCGACGGCAGCAGGGGCCCGGACGGCTTCTTGCGCAGCACGTAGCGCTCGCCACCGGCCGTCAACAGGTAGGTCGGGTTCGACTGGCCGCCGCTGAAGCGTTCGGAACGCAATGGCCCCTTGAAGCCGCCGATGCGCCCCTGCAGATACGCCGCCAGCGCGGCGACATCGAGTTCGTAAACCGGTGCCACGCTCATTCGATCTCAACCAGCGCGGCAGCTCTCATGCCGCCGATGCCCGTGCGGGCGGGGGAGACGATGACGGCTTCTCTCATGATGTACGTTGCCAGTCCGAGATGCGCCGGCCGCTGCCGGCCAGGTCCTTCAGCAGCGCGGAGGTCGACCAGTAGCCGAAGGCGTCGCCGCGTTCCTCCGCGTAGTTTGCCAGACGATCGACGATCATCGGCAGCCCGATCTGGTCCGCCATGAACAGCGGGCCACCCTGGTGGTCGGGAAAGCCGTAGCCTGCCGTCCACACTACGTCGATGTCGCCCCCGCGCCAGGCAATACCCTCCTCCAGGATCTTCGCCGCCTCATTGACCATCGGGTAGATCAACCGTTCGACGATTTCCCGTGCCGGGATGCTGGCGCGGCGGTCGATCCCGTGCTGCTTCGCCAGTTCCTGGGCAATTTGCTCCGTCTGCGAATCCGGCAACGGCCTTCGGCCCTCGTATCGATAGTAGCCGGCGCCTGTCTTCTGCCCGAAGCGACCCAGTTCGAACATCCTGCGCACGAGCGCGCGGTAGCTGTCGTCCGGCGGCAGGCCGCCGGCCTTGCCATATTCGATGACGGTCTTCGCCCCCACGTCGATGCCGGCCATATCCAGCATGCGGCAGGGGCCCATCGCCATCCCGAGTGTCTCCACGGCGGCGTCCACCTGCGCCGGGCTCGCGCCCTCCATGATCAGGAACTCGGCCTCGCGCATGTAGACCTCGGCCATGCGGTTGCCGATGAAGCCATAGCAGACGCCGGATACCACCGCGACCTTGCCAATCCGGCGGGCCAGTTGCATGACGGTGGCGAGCACGTCCGGCGCCGTCGCCTGCCCGCGCACCACTTCCAGCAGCCGCATCACGTTGGCGGGGCTGAAGAAGTGCATACCCAGCACACCCTGCGGTCTACCGGTGGCCCGCGCGAGCATGTCGACATCGAGGGTCGACGTATTGGTGGCAATGATCGCCCCCGGCTTGCAGATTTGCCCGAGGCGCGCGCACACCTGCGTCTTCAGGTCCATGTTCTCGAACACGGCCTCGATCACCAGATCCGGGTCGGACAAGGCCGCGTCTGAGAGCGAGCCGGTGAGAAGGCTCATGCGCTGGTGCAGCTGTTCCGCAGTGAGCTTGCCCTTGGCGGCGCTCGCGTCGTACAGGCCGCGGATCGCGGTCAGCGCGGTGTCCAGTGCATGCTGCGTAGTCTCCACCAGCACGGTGGGGATGCCCGCGTTAAGAAAATTCATCGCGATGCCGCGCCCCATCGTGCCGGCGCCGAGCACGCCCACCGACCGCACGGCGCGAAGCCGAATCTCCCTGCCCAGCCCAGGAATCTTTGCCGCCTCGCGCTGCGCGAAAAACAGATGACGCAAGGCCCTGGATTGCGGCGATGCGCGCAACTGCTCGAACAGCCGCGCCTCCACCACCTCGCCCTCGTCAAACGGACGCAACGCAGCCTGCACGGCCTCCACGATCGCTTTCGCGTTGAACGGTGCAGCGGAGAAGGACGGGTCATCGAACGAGGCGATGTCGCCGCCGGCCACGAAAGTCCGACCGGCACAGGCGAGCACAAGGGCGCGGGCCAATCCGTCTTCCTCGAAGGCCTCGATCGCCCGCTCGAGCCCGGCAACGACAGCGGGCGAGATGGCGTTGACCGGGGGATTGCAGATGCGCAGCAGCGCGATGTCGCCGCTGCGCTCCAGGGTGATGGTCGGGTTGGTCATTCCTCTGACGCGAAACCGGATGCCTTCACCACCGGGCACCAGTTCTCGAGGTCGTTGCGAAGCATGGAGCCGAACTGCGCGGGGGTCCTCGTCAGCGGACGCATGCCGTAACCGGCGAGCCGATCGGTGAGTGCATCGCCCGAGGTCGCCTTGTTCAGGGCCGCCGCTGTCTTGACGACCACGTCAGCGGGCGTGTTCGCCGGCGCCAACACGCCAACCCAGGCCTGCGCCACGACGTCCTGCAACGCGGGCGCGCCGCCTTTGTAGCCGATGTGATTCAGTTTCACGCCCCTACTCATACTTGCGCAGTTCGAGCTTCGCGATCTGTGCCCGGTGCACTTCGTCCGGTCCGTCGGCCAGGCGCAACAGGCGTGCGGTGGCGTAGGCACTGGCCAGGCCAATGTCGTTGTTGGTTCCGCCGCCACCGTAAGCCTGGATTGTCCAGTCGATAACCTTGCATGCCATCGCGGGCGCAGCGACCTTGATCATGGCGATCTGTGCCTTGGCCCCCTTGTTGCCGACGGTGTCCATTATGTGGGCGGCCTGCAGCGTGAGCAGCCGCGCCTGGTCGATCATGATGCGCGACTCCGCGATGCGCTCCGACCACACGTCGAAGCGGATGATCGGCTTGCCGAATGCCTCGCGCGTGAGCCCGCGCTTGCACATCGTCTCGAGTGCGCGCTCAGCCAAACCGATCAGACGCATGCAGTGGTGGATGCGGCCGGGGCCGAGACGCCCTTGCGCAATCTCGAAGCCGCGGCCTTCGCCCAGCAGCATGTTGGACGCCGGCACCCGGACGTTCTCGAACACGACTTCGGAAGCCCGGTCCGGAACGCCATAGAAGCCGAAGACCGCGATCGGCCGGATTACCTTGACACCGGGGGCGTCCATCGGCACCAGGATCATCGACTGCTGCTTGTACCGGTCCGCATTGTCGGGGTCCGTCTTGCCCATGAAAATCGCGATCTTGCAGCGCGGATCGGTCGCGTTGGTCGTGTACCACTTGTGGCCGTTGATCACGTACTCGTCACCGTCGCGCACGATGGAAGACTGGATATTGGTCGCATCGCTGGAGGCCACGGCCGGCTCCGTCATGGCGAAGCAGGAGCGGATCTCGCCGGCCAGCAGCGGCTTGAGCCAGCGCTCCTTGTGCTCCTCGATGCCATAGCGCTCAAGGACTTCCATGTTGCCCGTGTCGGGGGCGGAACAGTTGAACACCTCCGGCGCCAGGTGCGAGCGGCCCATCACCTCGCAAAGCGGCGCATATTCGAGGTTGGTGAGGCCGGCACCGTGCTTGGACTGCGGCAGGAACAGGTTCCACAGCCCCAAGGCCCGGGCTTTAGGCTTGAGTTCCTCCACGACCGGATAGACCGCCCAGGGACCGAGCTTCTCGGCCTCTTCATAGAGGCGCCGCTCGTTGGGATAGATGAGCTCATCCATGAAGTCGCACACGCGTTGCCGCAGCGCCTGGACGCGGGGGGAAAGTTCGAACATGGGACCTCTTTTTCCTCTCCAAGACCGACCTGACGGCAATGGTCAGGGAGTATCGGAACATCGTGAAGGCCATTCTAGCGGGCGACGGAGCGAAGGCGGAACTCTGTACGCGCCGTCATCTGCAGAAGTCGGGCGAGCGCACGTTGCCGCATCTGCGTTGATCAATGCGACCGGGGCGGCAGACTCTATGCCGTCAAGCACGGTGCTTCCCGTAGACCGTCCCGTTGTTCCAGCTGTCGACATATTCCTCGATGGACAACGCCCACCCGTTCTTCATGTCGGCACCGAAGTATTCGAAGAGGATGCCGTCCTTCGCCGTCATGGAAAGCAGGACTGTCGCGCCCGACTCGCCACCGTGCTCGTCGTGCGGACACGCATCTGCGGGCGCGAGCGCATAGTCGCCCTTCTTTCGACGGATGTGCTTGATTCTTACTGGGGCTCGATACCGGCGG
>JACCRJ010000558.1 GCA_013813615.1 Lautropia sp.
GGCCTGGTGCTCCTGTCGCGCCAGGCGTTCATCGACGCGCTGCAGGTGGTCTGCCTGCTGGCGGCCTGCATCATGGTTCTGACCGCCGTCGCCTTCAGGGCTGTCACCGCTTCCAGGAGCGGCGCCAACGGTCACTGACCGGCGCCGGGCATGCGCAATGCCGCAGGGGGGCCGGTACAACCGACCCGAAGGAAACAGCATGAGACCAACCAACATGAGACTAACTGCAAAGCCGACGACAATCACCCTGCAGATCAGGCTCGCAGCGCTTGTGGCCTCAGGAACGCTGCTCGCCATGGTCGCGCCCACCGCGCAGGCCTCAAGCGACTCGCATCAGGCTCAGGGCGGGATGCTGCTGGCCCAGGCCGCTCCGCCGGCCGGCACCACCGGCGCCTCTGCAACCACTCGAGAAAAGGTCCGCAATCCCGACCGCGGCTTCGCGGAAGATGCTGCAACCGGGAGCATGGCGGAGATCGAGTCCGGCAAGCGGGCGCAGGCGCAGGCGTCCGCTGCCCCGGTCAAGTCCTTCGCCAGTCAGATGGTCACCGACCACACTATGGCGAGCGACCAGCTGAAGCAGTTGGCCACTTCCAAGGGCATCACCCTCCCCGGCTCGCCCGACCGCGCCCACGCCCGCCAACTGGAGAAGCTGGGCAAGATGCAGGGCGCGGAGTTCGACCGCGAGTACATGAAGATGATGGTCGCGGACCATAAGAAGACCGTATCGCTGTTCGAGAAGGAAGCAAAACGCGGCAAGGACCCGGAACTGAAGAACTTCGCGGCGAAGCTGCTGCCGGACCTGCAGAAGCACCTGCAGATGGCACAGTCCATTGAAGGCGACCTGAAGAAGACCGCCACCGGAACGGATGCCAAGCGGCCAGCAATGATGAAGTAGTTTTCGAGCCGGATGCCGCAGCATGAATCGCGGCGACGTTGCTCGGGCACACCCTCGGACAAGCCGGCGTCGCGGTCCGAATCTTCAGCGGGGACGCTGACCCTGCTCGCCTGAGTCGCCCGTCGCCTGGCCGTGCCTGACCCTTCCTTGCTCGCTGCGGTTGAATAAGGTATAAATCGTTTATATCATTCAACTGCGCGCAGGGGATCCATAACGGCATGGCAACGACAGACACCAGCAAGCGCTCCGGCAAACGCGGCGTGAAATCCCCCAAGACGACGCCCGCGCCCATAAAGCGGCGCGCGCCAGACTCCGACCTGAAGATCAAGCCAGCGACCCGTGCGGTTGAGGCGGCCGCCGCCACGCCGGAATCGGCCAGACCGGCGAAGCCGAAGCAGAAGCTGGTACGCGACAGCTTCACCATGCCCACCCCTGACTTCGCGCTCATCGGCCAGTTGAAGGACCGGATGGTCGCGTTCAGGCGCCCGGCGAAGAAGAGCGAGCTGCTGCGGGCGGGACTGCATACGCTGATGGCGCTGCCGGACGCCAAGCTGGCTGCCGCACTGGACGAGCTCGCGCCACTGAAACCTGGTCGGCCAAAGAAGACTCCCTGAGGCAGGCTTTGGTGGCGCACCCCCTGCGCCGGTCGCCGACGCGCGGGCGCAGTGGAGCGCAGCTTCAGCGCCCTGCAGTAGCCGCCGCCCGCGCCAGCAGCGAGTCGTCGTCCTCCTGCTCCAGGTCGGAAAGGTCGAAGCCGGTACAGAAGTTGGCGCCGGCTGCATCGACGAGCAGCACACGGGTGCCGTCCGCATGGCATCGGTCGACCGCGGCGACCAGCTCCGAAACCATGGCAGCCGACAGGCTGTTCCCCTTCTCCGGGCGATCGAGCGTGATCCTCGTGAGCGCCTGCGCGTCGTGTCGTTCCAGTCGTACGGTCACATCACCTCCCGGAGGACGCAACGCATTTCTGCGCTGCTTGTTCATCAGCCGCGGTCACGCGCTGCTTGGCCGGGCGGAAACCCACATGGAGCCGGCGGGGGCAGGCGCTACAATGGCGCATGGTTGCACGACCTCATGCCGGGCAGCCCGACCTCATACCCACAATATCCCGATCCGTAATCGAGGAGACATTCATGGACCGTCGATTCCTGCTGAAGGCCAGCGCCGTTGGCTCCGCGGCACTTGCCGCCCCGCTCGTCGTCACGCGCGCCGCACACGCCCAGGCCTACAAGAACGAATACAAGGTTTCGACCGTGGTGGGCACCGCCTTCCCATGGGGCAAGGGCGCAGAGATCTGGATCAATCTGGTCAGGGAACGCACCCAGGGCCGGATCAACATGAAGCTTTATCCGGGCGTCTCGCTGATCAATGGCGACCAGACGCGCGAGTTCAGCGCCATGCGCCAGGGCGTCATCGACATGGCCGTCGGCTCCACCATCAACTGGTCTCCGCAGGTCAGGGAACTGAACCTGTTCTCGCTGCCGTTCCTGGCCCGCGACCATGCCGGGCTCGACGCGATAACGCAAGGCGAAGTCGGCCAGCAGATGATGAAAGTCGTGGAGAAGGCGGGTGTGGTACCCCTCGCCTGGGGCGAGAACGGCTTTCGGGAGGTCACCAACTCCAGGCGCGAGATCCGCACGCCGGCGGACATGAAGGGACTGAAGTTCCGCGTCGTCGGCTCGCCGATCTTCAACGACACCTTCAGTGCGTTCGGCGCCAACCCCACCCAGATGAGCTGGGCGGATGCGCAGCCAGCCCTTGCCTCCGGTGCGGTGGAAGGCCAGGAAAACCCGTTGCACATCTTCACGGCTGCGAAGCTGCACACCCTGTCGCAGAAGTTCGTGACCCGCTGGGGCTATGTTGCCGACCCGCTGATCTTCGCCGCCAACCGCGAGATCTGGGACTCCTGGACGCCGCAGGACCGCGACATCGTGCGCGCCGCTGCCGTCGAGGCCGGCAAGCAGGAGATCGCGCTGACCCGCAAGGGACTGACCGCCAACGACATGTCGATGATCAAGGAAGTCGAGGGCCTCGGCGTCAAGGTCACCGAACTGTCGGAGTCCGACAAGCAGGCGTTCAAGAAGGTGATCCAGCCGGTGTACGAGAAGTGGAGCAAGCAGATCGGCACGGACCTGGTGAAGCGCGCCGAAGCTGCCGTGGCCGCTTCACGCGGCAAGGCCTGACAGCGGTACCTGCAGGCCGCCGTTGCCGCCACCGCCGGTCTCGCACCGGCTCGCTGCATACGGCCTGCGCTGAACTGCAGGATCGATCGCCTCCATGCCCGAGTCCGCCCCGCCGTCCGCCGGCGGCCTTCCGAATGCCCTGACCCCGCCGGAACCGCCGGCCGGGATCCCCGTCGACTACCGGCGTCAGATGGAAGATGGTGTGGGTGGCGTCGCGATGGCGCTGATGGCCGTCATCACCTTCAGCAACGTGGTGGTGCGCTACCTCACCAACGAGTCCTTCGCCTGGAGCGAGGAGATCTCGATCTCCCTGATGGTGATCCTGACGCTCGTCGCCGGCAGTTCGGCCGTCGTCCGGGACCGCCACATCCGGATCGAACTGTTTTTCGAGGCGGGCTCGGCCGCGCGCCGGCGCCGCTTCGCCATGTTCTCCGCCCTGGCGACGGTGGCCGCGTTCCTGATCCTCACCTCGCTCAGCTGCCGGCTGGCGTGGGATGACTACCAGTACGAGGTGACCTCCCCCGGTATCGGCGTGCCGCAGTGGTGGTACACGATCTGGCTGCCGCTGCTCGCGGCGCTGATCGCGTTTCGGGCCATGCAGCGGTTCACGCGGATCTGGCGACACCGATGATCAGCGCGGCCATTTTCGTGGTCTTCGTGACGCTGATGCTGGCCGGCGTGCCGATCGGCGTCGCGCTGATCCTCGGTGGCGCGGTTGGCATCCACTTCGCGGACCTCGGCTGGCTGTCGATACCCAACAACTTCTATGCCGGCATCGCCAAGTATCCGCTGCTGGCCCTGCCGATGTTCGTGCTGGTCGGCACGCTCTTCGAACGCTCGGGGGTGGCTGCGCGGCTGGTGGATTTTGCGGTGGCCATCGTCGGGCGCGGCCGCGGCATGCTGCCGCTGGTCGCCATCGCCGTGGCGATGTTCATGGGTGGGATCTCGGGCTCCGGACCGGCAACCGCCGCCGCGGTCGGCGCAGTCATGCTGGTGTCGATGTCGCGCGCCGGTTATCCGCCCGCCTTCTCCGCCTCGGTCATCGGCGCCGCCGCCGCGCTCGACATCCTGATTCCCCCCTCGATCGCCTTCATCGTCTACTCGGTGCTGATGCCGGGCGCCTCGGTCCCGGCGCTGTTCGCCGCCGGCGTGGTGCCCGGTGTGCTGGCCGGCCTCGCACTGATGATCCCGGCGGTCTGGCTGGCGCGACGCCACCGGATGGGCGGCAAGGACGCGGATGTGCCGCGCCCGAAGTTCTTCAAGGCGCTGAAGGATGCCAGCTGGGGCCTGTTCGCGCCGGTGCTGATCCTGGGCGGCATGCGGCTTGGCTGGTTCACGCCGACCGAGGCAGCCGTCGTGGCAGTCGCCTACGGCCTCTTCGTCGGCATGGTCGTCTACCGCACGATCGGCTGGCGCGATTTGTGGGACGTCCTCATCGAAGCGGCCGAAACCTCCGGCGTCATCCTGATGATCATCGGCCTGGCCAGCATCTTCGCCTATGCCGTCTCAACGCTCGGCATCGTCGATCCGCTCGCACAGGCGGTCAGTGCCAGCGGTGTCGGCTCGCTCGGCGCGCTGACGATCGTGATGATCGTGCTGCTGTTCGTCGGCATGGTGCTGGACGGCGTCTCGATTTTCCTCATCTTCGTGCCGCTGCTCGCCCCCCTGATGAGGACCTTCGCCTGGGATCCGGTATGGTTCGGCGTCCTGTTGACCTTCATGGTCGCCATCGGGCAGTTCACCCCACCGGTGGCCGTCAACCTGATGGTCTCCTGCCGGATGGCGGGCGTGCGCATCGAGAGCACCATTCCGTGGGTGATGTGGTTCGTGTTCACCATGATGCTGATCCTGGCGGTGCTGGTGGCCGTTCCGGAAACGTCGCTCTGGCTGCCGAGGTACCTGGGGTACTGACCATCCGGATTGGGCATCAGCAATGTCCCTATCGATCCAGGATCTTCGCAAAGCCGCCGTGAATCAGGCGCTGGCCTTCAAACGGCATCGAGGCGCCCATCTCCTTCATGCGCAGACGCTCACTATCCTCTCGTTGGCGGCATCGCCCGCGGCCTTACCGGGGTCTTCGACCCAGGAGAAGAACGAGACGGAATCTGGGCAAGAAGCGGAACGCGCGTCACGGCTTCTCGTCTTGCTTGCTCAGGTCCAGCGTGGATGGAGCCGCCGCGCTCGAGAGGCGGCGGCCCGGCGTCTTGACGGCCGGATCTACCGGCTGGCTGTCTTGGAGCTCGGGTACACCAGGACCGGTTCTTCCAGGTAGTACTCGGGGAACAAGGCCTTGAGGTTCACCAGCATCGGCATGTCGACCTTCACGACATAAGGCTGGTCCGGATGCAGGATCGCGTAGTCCTGATGGTAGGCCTCGGCCGGATAGAAAGTGCT
>JACCRJ010000593.1 GCA_013813615.1 Lautropia sp.
ATGCTGGAGACCTCCAGCGTCGACATCATTGCGCGCTTGAAGCCCTCCCAGGTCAGCTTGCGGTAGACGAGCGTGAGCAGGAACACGGCGAATGCACCCACCGCGCCGGCATCCGTCGGCGTGGCGATGCCCATCAGGATCACGCCGAGCGTGGCCATGATCACCACGACGATCGGTATGGAGCCGACCACCAGTTCCCGCACGACCTCCATCCAGGAACCCGCCCGCTCCTCCAACGGCAGCGCCGGCCCGAGGGCAGGGTTGATGTGGCAGCGGATCAGCGTGTAGACCATGTAGAGACCGGCGAGCAGCAGGCCGGGGATGACTGCGGCGGCAAAGAGATCGGTGGCGGGCACGCCGACGACCGGGCCCATCACGATCAGCATGATCGACGGCGGTATCAGGATGCCCAGCGTGCCGCCGGCCGCGATCGCGCCGGCGCTCATGCGCACGTCGTAGCGACTGCGCTTCATCGTCGGCGCGGCCATCACGCCCAGCAGCGTCACCGACGAGCCGACGATGCCGGTGGCAGCAGCGAAGATGGTCGCCGTCGCCAGCACCGCCAGGTAGAGTGAGCCACGCAGTCCCGTCAGCATCAGCTGGATGCCGCGGAACAGCCGCTCCATCAGTCCCGACTGTTCCAGCAGATAGCCCATGAACAGGAAGAACGGCACGGCTGCGAGCGCGGTGTCCTTCATGACGGAGAAGACCTGCAGCGTCATCAGGTAGAGCGCGAGCGGCCCCAGTACGAAGTAACCGAAGGTCAACGCGACGAAGATGAGCGTGAACGCGATTGGAAAGCCGATGAAGATGGCGCCGAAGAGGACCGTCAGCGAAAGAATTCCCCACCATTCGGAGCTCAGCCACTCGGCGCTCACGTGAGCTCCCTCGGCAGCAGGGTCTCGGTCGAGCGGCCGATCGACTCGGGCCACCTGTTGTTGATCGCGGCGTAGATGCTCTTCAGCACCTCTGATACACCCTGGATGATCAGCAACGCGCCGGCCATCGGGATCATGAACTTGAGCGGCCAGGCGGCTGGCATCCAGGGGCTGGTGACGAACCGCTCGCCCTGCTGGAAGCTCTTCCAGAAGAAGTCCCAGCCGAGCGATGCGAAAATCAGGATGGACGGAAAGAAGAACACCAGGTAGCAGACCGCATCGGTGATGCCCTGGCGCCGCGGCGACCAGCCGGCATACAGCGAGTCGGTGCGGATGTGGCCCTTCTTCATCAGCGTGTAGGCCGAGCCGAGCATGAAAAAGGTGCCGTAGAGGATGAAGGTCATGTCGTAGGCCCAGGCAGTGGGCATGTTGAAGAGGTAGCGCGCCACCACTTCGTAAACCAGCGACAGGACCATCGGCACGATCAGCCAGGCGACCAGCTGGCCGCACAGCAGCGCGAAGCGGTCGATCGCCCGCGTCCATCGGGGAATCGCATTCAACGACGGGGACATGGGAGCTCCTGCAGGAAGCGAAAGCGGCTGCACGGCATGCGGTGGGGCCTCGTGCCTCGAGGTCCCACCGGTCGCTCACATGCACGTCCGGCTACGTGGGTCTATGTCGTCGTTATTGGGGCAGCATTGCCGGCGTGCCGGCTACTGCTTCTTGCCGACGGCGCCGCTTTCAATCGCCGCGTTGCCCAGGTTCGAGTAGAGGTCCAGGATCTTCGTCCAGTAAGGCACCACGATCTGCGCGAAGTTGCGCTGGGAATCCAGCACTTCCTTGAAGAACTTGTCCTTGCCGGCGTACCGGTCCAACACGACGTTGGTTGCCTTCACGAACTCCGGGAAGAAGTCCTTGGGCGTGTCGTGGATGGTGACCTTGAACTCGTTGCGCAGCTTGATCACCGCCTGGGCGTTGCGGTAGACGTTGAACGTATACGTCTCCGTCATCGAGGCCATGGCCGCCGTTCGCACGATCGCCTGGAGGTCCGCCGGCAGCTTGTCCCAGAACGTCTTGTTGATCAGCACTTCGCCGATGTCGGTGGACTGGTGCAGGCCCTGCAGGTAGTAGTGCTTCCAGACGGTCTGCAGGCCGAGGTTGAGGTCGTCTGCAGGTCCTATCCACTCGGCCGCATCGATGGTGCCCCGCTGCGCTGCCGGTACGATGTCGCCGCCCGGCAACGCCACCGCCGCAACGCCCATTTCCTTGAAGATCTCGCCGGTGATGCCTGGCGGCGAGCGGTACTTCATCTTCTTGAAGTCGGCCGTCGACGCGATCGGCGTCTTGAACCAGCCGAGCGGGTCCGGACCCATCGGCTGGATGAACAGCGGCTCGACGTTGACTTTCAGGATGTCGGTGTAGAGCTTGCGGTAAAGGTCGTAGCCGCCGCCTTCGAAGATCCAGGCTATGTGGGAGAGCTGGTCCATGCCGACGCCGGCGCCGGCCATCGGATTGGAGAACAGGCCCGCGGTCGGGTTCTTGCCGGACCAGTAGTGCGTCCAGGCGTAGCCGCCTTCGACGATGCCCTTGTCCACCGCATCCAGGATCTCGAAGGCGGGAACGATGGCGCCGTCCGGCATCATTTCCATCTTGAGCCGGCCGTTGGACATCTTGTCCACGCGGTCGCCGAAGCGCTTGAGCAGCTCGAAGTAAATGCTCGCTGATGGCACCGCCGTCTGCACGCGCATCTTGAAGTTCTGCTGCGCGGGTGCCGCCGCCGCCGCGATCACCAGCGCCAGCGCAGCCGCGCCCTTGGCCATCCACTGAATTCCCATGCCTCCTCCTCCATTCTCTTGATTGACGGCAGTTGAAATGGGGTTCTCAACCGACCGTTGTCAACAATAGTAGAGAGCGGCGGGGCGGGATGCAATTCGGGAGCGTCCTGGCATCGATGGCGGAGTTCGTCGCGGGTTACGTCAGCTCACCGAGCGTGGCGAACCGAAGTAGTGCGCGCACGCGGGCACGCAGTTTGCTCTTTCCGCGCGAAAAATTGCGCAGGCCTTACAGCCCGCGCCGAGAAGTCAAGCTGAGGCCGCTCTGGCGATGAAGCGCCGACGAACGGCAGGGAGTAAGCTCTGTCGAGGATCCGACGAGGAGCATCCGATGTCAGCAAGAACGCTGTCTGCAACACTGCCTGCGACGCTGTCTGCAACCCCGTCAGCGAGGACCTTCGCTGCCGCCGCTGCGCTTGCCCTGCTGGCGGCCACCGCGGCCCAGGCCCAGTCCGGCCTGACCTGGGGCGACGGCTCGCTCGCACCCGCGGCCGGATACGTCGGGCTGCATATCGGCAAGTCCCAGTTCGACGCGGATTGCCTGCCCGGCTTCAGTTGCGACGACGGCAAGACGGCGTTCAAGCTGACCGCCGGCGGCGTGGCGAGCAACGTCTTCGGGGCAGAAGTAGGCTACCTCGACATGGGCAAGATCGGCTATGCCGGCGGATCCCAACGCGCCCGGGGGCTGAACCTGAGCCTGGTCGGCAACCTGCCGATCGCTGCCGGCTTCACTGCCTTCGGCAAGATCGGCACCACCTACGGCTGGACCGACACCTCATCGAACGCCGCGGGCGGGCGAACCGGATCGGAGAACGGCTTCGGCTTGAGCTACGGTCTGGGCCTCGGCTACCGGTTGACTCCGCAACTCGAGGTCACCGCAGAGTACGAGCGCCACAACTTCGAGTTCGCCCCGGGTGACCAGACGTTGGGCCTGACCTCGGTGGGGCTGCGATTCCAGTACTAGACATCATGGTCGCGTCCCCTTCGCTGGAGGGCCGGTCTCCGGCATCGTAGGAGCCTGCCGGGGTCAACCCAGGCAACCCCTTGCGGTGATCTGCCAGATGTCTTCGACCCGGTCGCCCCGGGTCACCACCAGCCAGTCGTAGAGGTTCACCGTCGGGTCGCAATGCCCGGGGATCAGCCTGACCTGCTCGCCCAGGCAAGGCGCCCGCGCGCCGGGTTCGACCAGCAGGATGCCGTGCTCGTCGCTCGCCTGTTCGTATACGACGCCGGGGAGGCCAGACACGATCGGCATGCCACTGTCGACCGCGAGCGCCTTGAGGCCTGCGTCGACGATCGCTCGTCCCGGCTGCACGCGGCTCATCACCGCGGCCAGGACGTGGAGGCTCTGGCGAAACGGTGCTCCCCCAGCGCCTGCTTCGTCCCATTCGTTACGGT
>JACCRJ010000599.1 GCA_013813615.1 Lautropia sp.
ATGCTGGACGGGCCGATGAAGGATCCCACCGCGCTGGGGTGGCCGCAGTCGGTCGCGGTCAAGCCGGAGCTGGAGTTCAGCCGCCTGCTCGAGAAGTCGCGCCTGCACACGGGCTTCCTGTGGGCGCTGGGGGCTGCGCTGCTGCTGCACTGGCTCAACCGGGCGACAGTGCTCGGCTTCGAGATGCGCGCCGTCGGCAGCAACCCGCGGGCTGCCGGATTCCTCGGTATGGGCGTCGGTGCGGTCATGATCAAGACCGCCGTCATTTCGGGCGCCCTGGCGGGCCTTGCCGGCGCCGCGGAGGTCGCTGGCCGCACCGGCTACGTCACGCTCGACATGTCGCCCGGCTACGGCTACAGCGGCATCGTGATCGCGATGCTGGCGGGGCTCTCGCCGCTGCGGGTGGTGTTTGCCGCCATCTTCGTTGCCGGCATCCTGGTCGGCGCCGACAGCATGAGCCGGGTGGTCGGCGTGCCCAACTACATTGCGGACGTGATCGTCGCCGTGTCACTGCTGACGATGCTGGTCGCGTCGATGTTCGTCCAGTACCGGGTCCGCCGCTAGCGCTGCTGACCCTTGCCGACCGACTCGATGCTGCCCGACCTGATCGAAACGCTCAGTACCGCCACTTTCTGGGTCGCCGTGTTGCGTATCGCCACGCCGCTGATCCTCGGGACCATGGGCGTGCTGCTGTGCGAACGCGCCGGCGTGCTCAACCTCGGCATCGAAGGGATCATGGTCGCCGGCGCCTTCACCGGCTGGCTCGCCGTCTATGCGGGCCAGGGGCTGTGGACCGGCATGGCGGTGGCGGCCCTGACCGGTGCCGTCTTCGGGTTATTGCACGGCTGGCTGACGGTGACGCTGGCGTTGTCGCAGCATGTCGCCGGGCTGGGGATCACGCTCTTCGCCACCAGTGTGTCTTACTACAGCTACCGGGTTCTGTTCCCGAAGGTCTCGTCGCCCCCCACCATTGCGCCATTCGGGGAGATTCATGGCTGGCTCGACACCATTCCCTGGGCCGGGCCGGTGCTGGGCGCCCTGACGCCGCCGACGCTGTTCGCGCTGGCGGTGGTGCCGGCGCTCGCCTGGCTGCTGATGCGCACGCCGGCCGGCCTCGCGATCCGGGCGGTCGGGGAGAGCCCGGCGGCGGCCGAGAGCGCCGGCATCGACGTCGCCAGGGTGCGCATCGCTGCCGTCGCCGCCGGTTCGGCGCTGATGGGCATGGCCGGCGCATTCCTCACGATGGCCGCCTTCAACGCCTTCTTCTTCAATATGATCAACGGCCGCGGTTGGGTCTGCGTCGCGCTGGTGGTGTTCGGTTCCTGGCGCCCTGGAAAGGCGCTGCTGGGCGCGCTGCTGTTTGCGTTCTTCGACGCCCTGCAGCTGCGACTTGCGCAGTCCGCAGGCGACGTGCTGCCGTACCAGTTCTGGCTGATGTTGCCGTTCATCCTGTCGATCCTTGCGCTGATTGCGGTGTCGCGCAAGGCGGCCTATCCGCAGGCGCTGATGAAGCCGTACCGCAAGGGCGAGCGGTAGGCGCACCGCGCGTTGGCGCACCGCGCAGCGCCGGGCGGCGCGCTTCGCTGCCCGCTCTCCACTGGCGCTGGCCGGGGTTTGCGTCGAAAATGCATCCTCCCTTCCACTGCCGGACTGCCGAGCCATCATGTTCGATCTGCTTGTGACCAACGCGACCCTGCCCGATGGCCGGACCGGTATCGACATCGGCGTCAGCGGGGGGCGGATCGCCGCGTGCGGCGCAGGCATCGCGGCGCAGGCCGCGGCGTCTGCCGAAGTCATCGACGCAGCCGGGCAGCTGGTCACGCCGCCCTTCGTCGACGCGCACTTCCACATGGACGCCGTCCTCTCCTACGGCCTGCCGCGGATCAACGAGTCCGGTACGCTGCTTGAAGGCATCGCGCTATGGGGCGAACTGAAACCGACGCTGGTCCAGGATGCGATCATCAGCCGTGCGATGACCTACTGCGACTGGGCGGTCGCCAACGGGCTGCTGGCCATCCGCACCCATGTGGACACCTGCGATCCGCGGCTGCTGGCGGTGGAGGCGCTGCTGGAAGTGAAGCGCAAGGTGGCACCCTACCTGGATCTGCAACTGGTCGCGTTCCCGCAGGACGGTATCCTGCGCTACGATCCGCGCGCCGACGATCCCGCCTGCACCGACACCGCCTTCGACCTCCTCAAGAAGGCGCTCGATCTCGGCGTCGACGTGGTGGGCGGCATACCGCACTTCGAGCAGACCATGCAGTCCGGCACGGAATCGGTGCGTCTGCTGTGCGAGGAGGCGGCGCGGCGCAGCCTGCGGGTCGACATGCATTGCGACGAAACCGACGATCCGATGTCGCGGCACATCGAGACGCTGGCCTTCGAGACGCGGCGGCTGGGGCTGCAGGGGCGGGTCAACGGCTCGCACCTGACCTCGATGCATTCGATGGACAATTACTACGTCTCGAAGCTGATTCCGCTGATCGCGCAGGCGGGCGTCTCCGCCGTGGCGAACCCGCTGATCAACATCACCATACAGGGCCGACACGACACCTATCCCAAGCGCCGCGGCATGACACGGGTGCCGGAGCTGCTGGCGGCGGGGATCACGGTCGCCTTCGGTCATGACTGCGTGATGGACCCCTGGTACGGCCTCGGCTCCGGCGACATGCTGGAGGTGGCCCACATGGGCCTGCATGTGGCGCAGATGACCTCACGCGTCGCGATGAAGCAGTGCTTCGATGCGGTGACTGCCGCGCCGGCCGCGATCATGGGACTGGATGGCTACGGCCTCGAGCCCGGCTGCCGGGCGGACTTCGTCCTGTTGCAGGCCGCCGAACCGGTGGAGGCGATCCGCCTGCGCGCGGCACGGCTGGCGGTGGTCCGCCGAGGCAGGGTGGTCGCGACGAGTGAGCCCCGGGTGAGCCGCCTGCGGCTGGCGGGCCGTCCCGACGCGGTGCGGCTGACCCGGCAGTAGGATCCGCCGCGGCAGATGCCCGGGGCCCTGCGGCTAGAATGCCGCAGGTTGCATGCCAACAGGAGGAGACAAATGAAAGAGAACGCGATCAAGAAAGCCGTCCTGGCGGGCGAGCCGGTGGCCGGCGCAATGGTCTTCGAGTTCTTCGCGCCCGGGATGTCGAGCATCCTCGCGAACGCCGGCTGCCGGTTCGTGTTGTACGACATGGAGCACACCGGCCTCGGTTTCGAAACCCTCAAGTGGCTGTTCGCCGGTTGCCGGGGACTGCCGATCGAGCCGATGGTGCGCGTTCCCCGTGGCGAGTACACCTGGATCGCGAGAGCCCTCGATCTGGGCGCCCGCGGCGTGATGATCCCGATGGTGGAGTCGCGCGCACAGGCTGAGTCGGTCGTCGAGGCCTGCCGCTATCCTCCCGCCGGCCGCCGCGGCGCCGCCTTCGGCTTCGCCCAGTGCGACTACCTGGGCGGCGACGTCGGCGACAAGATCCGCCAGTCGCAGGAGCGCACGCTGGTGATCGCCCAGATCGAGACGGAGCGGGGGCTGGAGAACGTCGAGGAGATCGCCGCGGTGGATGGCGTCGACGTCCTGTGGGTCGGGCATTTCGACCTGTCCAACTTCATGGGCATACCCGGCCGGTTCGACGACCCTCGGTTCGACGCGGCCATGAGGAAGGTGGCGCAAGTGAGCCGGCGCCACGGCAAGGCTGCCGGTTTCATGGCTACCGACAAGTCGTGGGTCGAACGCGCCCGCGCGATGGGCTACACCATGCTTGCCGCCGGTACCGACACCGGGCTGTTGCAGCAGGCCTTCGGCGACCTGGTCGACTGCATCGAGGGCAGGCCGTGACGGCCGCGACGGCCGCGACTGCCGCCGGTGCGCGCGGCGTCCCGGCTGTGTTCCGGGTCGGCCTGACCCGGGACCTGCTCACCCCCGACGGCGAGCCGTCGTTCGGCAAAGGCCCGCTGGCGCTGCTCGATGCGGATCCCGCGATCGAATGGGAGTACCTGCCGGAGTCGGTGAGCGAGATCACCCCCGAGATCATGTCGCGCTACGACGCCTTGTATGTGAATTCGCCGGCGGTGACCGCCGCGTCGGTAGCGCGCGACGACTGCAGGGTGAGGATCGTCTCGCGTCATGGCGTCGGCTACGACTCGGTCGACGTCAAGGCGCTGGCCGCGAAAGGCATCATAACCACCAATACGCCGATTGCCATCCGGCGGCCGGTGGCTGTCGCGGCCCTGACGATGATTTTCGCGCTCGCCGGCAGGCTGTTCGACAAGGACCGCCTCACCCGCAGCAACCGCTGGAATGAGCGGACCAGCTACATGGGACTGGGCTTGACCACGCGCACGCTCGGCGTGATCGGCGCCGGCGGCATCGGCCGGGAACTGCTGGGCCTGGCCCGGCCCTTCGGCTGGCGCATGTTGACCACTGATCCCTATGCCGATCCGGCTGTGGCGGACAAGCTCGGTGCCGAGCAGGTGGCGTTGGACACGCTGTTGAAGGAGTCGGACTTCGTCGTCGCGACCGTGCTGCTCAACGCCGAGACGCGTCACCTGATGAACGCCGAGCGATTGGCTGCGATGAAGCCCTCCGCGTTTTTCATCAACCTGTCCCGCGGGCCGATTGCCGACGAGCAGGCGCTGACCGTGGCGCTTCGCGACGGGGTCATCGCCGGCGCGGCGCTGGACGTGTTCGAGCAGGAGCCGGTGGCGCCGGACAATCCGTTGCTGAGGATGGGCAATGTGATCGTGACGCCGCATTCGCTGTGCTGGACGGATGAATGCTTCGATCACATCGCGCGTGAAGGCCTGGCCTGCGTCGTCGACTTCGCCAACGGCCGGCGCCCGAAGTCGGTCGTTGCCTGAAGGGAGCCGCGACTGAGGAGAAAGCCAAGAGCAGGCGGCAGGCTTCTGCCGGGCGATCAAGCTACCCTTCGCGCATAGCGGTTACCGGCCCAAACGGGGGGATAACGCGCGGTTTCCGCTAAACTTCACGTTTTTTTCATGCCAGCAACGTCTCGCTTGCAGGCTGGTGTGCAACCGGGGAATACGCCTTATGCCGTTCAATCCGCCTGCGCCATCCGCGCCAGCGCGCCGCTCCGTCCTTCTCCTGGCGAGCCTAGCCGTCTGTTTCGCTGCGGGTTGCGGAACCGGCAAGAAACAACAGGTCTACTCCCAGGAGAAGTTCGAGAATGCCAGCCGCCATTCCCGCAGTTTCGGCGTTTCGGCTGCACATTCGTGTGAAGCGGCTCGCCGTGCGCTGCTGAGTCACGGCTACCTCGTGCAGCGCTCCAACGCCGATCTGGTCGACGGACGCAAGAGTTTCCAGCCTGCAGCGGACTCCCATGTGCAGATCGAGTTCCACGTGGTGTGCGCGCAGGAGGGCCCGGAGCAGTCGACCGTGTTCGTGAACGCGCTGCAGGATCTCTACGCGCTGAAGAAGAGCAGCAATTCGGCCAGCCTGGGCGTAGGCCCGATCGGCTCGGTCTCGCTGCCGTTCGGCTCCAGCAGCGATTCACTGGTGAAGATCTCGAGCGAGACGATCCCTGCCGGGGATTTCTACGACCGCTTCTTCGCGCTGGTCGAGCATCACCTGGCGCAGGTTGAATCCGACGGGCTGAATCAGCCGGCAGCGCCCCAGTCCGCGGCACCTCCATCGGCAGCGCCCCCTTCCGTATACCGGTGACCACGCCGGCCTCTCTGGCCGGTGGTCAAGGTTGCTGCCTGCTCGGCCGGTCAGCGGCCCGGTCGCTATCGCCAAAAGGTGGCGCGTGGACGGTCCAGTCGAGCCTGCGGCGGGGTTATAGTTGAGCCCGGTCGGAAGGTCCCGGGTCCCGGAGTGTCCGGCGACGACCGCGCCGCACCCCATTGAAACAAGGAGAGCGAGATGTCTTTACGCATCAATGATATTGCCCCGAACTTCACCGCAGAGACGACGCAAGGCACGATCGACTTCCACCAGTGGATCGGTGACGGCTGGGCCATCCTCTTCTCCCATCCCAAGGATTTCACGCCGGTCTGCACCACGGAACTGGGCTATATGGCGAGAATCGAGCCGGAGTTCACCAAGCGCAACTGCAAGCTCATCGGCCTGAGTGTGGATCCGGTCGAGCAGCACAGCGCCTGGGCGAAGGATATCGAGGAGACGCAGGGCGCCGCGGTCAAGTACCCGATGATCGGCGACAAGGACCTTACGGTCGCCAAGCTGTACAACATGCTGCCGGCCGACGAGCCGGGAAGCGCGGAAGGCCGGACCGCGGCCAACAATGCGACAGTGAGGTCGGTGTTCATCGTCGGGCCGGACAAGCGCATCAAGCTGATGCTGACCTACCCGATGACCACCGGGAGGAATTTCGACGAGATCCTGCGGGTCCTCGATTCGATGCAGCTGACGTCGAAGTACAAGGTGGCGACGCCGGTCAACTGGAAACACGGCGAAGACGTCATCATCGTGGCGGCTGTTTCGGACGACGAAGCGAAGAAGACGTATCCGGCCGGCTTCAAGACGATCAAACCCTACCTTCGTACCGTCAAGCAGCCCGGCTGAATTGGTGCGGGTGGGCGGGCCGGGATGGCTGGCGAGGCAGCTGACCGCGACGGCGCTGGCAGGCGTTCTGGCAGCCGCCTTTCCGCAGGTCCAGGCGCAGTCGGTTGCGCAGGGCCTGCAGACGCCGGTGCAGGCGACGCGGTGCCTGGCGATCGGCGACGACCGCGAACGGCTCGCCTGCTTCGACCGGGCCCATGGCCGCACGTCTGCCGACGGC
>JACCRJ010000605.1 GCA_013813615.1 Lautropia sp.
CCCCGCGGCCGGAGAGACGACATGACGATGACCGATCGGCTGGCGTTGTGCAACGAGGTGCTCGCCCCCTGGAGCTGTTCGGCGGCTTTGCTGCCGTCAGCCTGGCCAGCCGGATCGACGATGCGACGCCCAAGCTGATCATTTCCGCTGATGCGGGCTCGCGCGCCGGCAAGGTGGTCCCCTACAAGGCGCTGCTGGACGAGGCGATCGGGCGGGCGGCCATCAAGCCGGAACATGTGCTGATGGTGGATCGCGGGCTGGCGCCGGCGGCCATGGTTGCAGGTCGGGACCACGACTATGCCGCGCTCGCCTCCCGCTACGCCGATGCGCAGGTACCGATCACCTGGCTGGAGTCGAACGAGCCGAGCTACATCCTCTACACCTCCGGCACGACCGGCAAGCCGAAGGGCGTACAGCGCGATGTCGGCGGCTATGCGGTCGCGCTGGCCGCGTCGATGCAGCAGATCTTCTGCGGCAACGTCGGGGAAACCTTCTTCACCACCAGCGACATCGGCTGGGTGGTGGGCCATTCCTACATCATCTACGGGCCGCTGATCGCCGGCATGGCGACCATCCTGTACGAAGGCACGCCGGTGCGGCCGGACGGCGGCATCCTCTGGAAGCTGGTGGAGCGCCACCGGGTGTCGGTGATGTTTTCGGCGCCCACCGCCATCCGGGTCCTCAAGCGGCAGGATCCGGCGCTGCTCAAGCGCTACGACACCAGCAGCCTGAAGGCGCTATTCCTCGCCGGCGAGCCGCTCGACGAGCCGACCGCACGCTGGATTTCGGAGGGGCTGTCGCGGCCGGTGATCGACAACTACTGGCAAACGGAATCCGGCTGGCCGATCCTGACGGTGGCCAACGGCTATCCGGGCGTCGAGCCGGTGCCGACCCGCTACGGCAGCCCCGGCTTCGCGATGGCGGGCTACGACGTGCAGATCGTCGACGAGAGCACCGGCGAGCCGCTGGGCGCCGATCAGAAGGGAGTGGTGGCGATCGTGCCGCCGCTTCCGCCGGGCTGCATGCAGACCGTCTGGCGCGACGACCAGCGCTTCGTCGATACCTACTTCAAGAGCATTCCGGGAAAAATGCTCTACTCGACTTTCGACTGGGGCATACGGGACCCCGACGGCTACCACTTCATCCTCGGCCGCACCGACGATGTGATCAACGTCGCCGGCCACCGCCTGGGCACCCGTGAGATCGAGGAATCGATCAGCAGCCATCCGGCGGTGGCGGAATGTGCCGTCGTCGGCGTCGCGGACCCGCTGAAAGGGCAGGTGGCGATGGCCTTCGCGGTGCTGCGCGATGCGCAGGCCTTCGCGGCGCAGCGGCATCCGGACGCCCAGGCGCTCACGCAGGCGCGACTCGCGCTCGAAGGCGAACTGATGAAGATCGTCGACAGGCAGCTGGGGGCGGTTGCGCGCCCGGCACGGGTTCACTTCGTGCAGGCCCTGCCCAAGACCCGGTCGGGCAAGGTCGTGCGGCGTTCGATCCAGGCGATCTGCGAGCGGCGCGACCCCGGCGACGTCAGCACCATCGAGGATGCGTCCGCCCTCGAGCAGGTGCGCGAGGCGATCGGCGTCTGATCCTGCCGACATGGCCATCTTCGATCGCAGCGCTCTCAACGATGGTGTGAAGGGCCGTGAGGTCCTGGCCTGGTCGTCCTACGATTTCGCCAATTCCGGCTACACCACCGTCGTCCTGACGGCGGTCTTCAACGCCTACTTCGTCGGCGTCGTGGCCGACGGCGCCGACTGGGGCACGCTGGCCTGGACCGCGATCCTGGGGGTGTCCAACCTGGCGGTGCTGCTGACCATGCCGGCGATCGGCGCGCTGGCGGACCGCAACGCATCCAAGAAACGCCTGATGGGCATCGCGACCTGCGGGTGCGTCGCCGCCACCGCCGGGCTCGCCTGGTGTGGCCGCGGTGACCTGGCGCTGGCGATGCTGCTGATCGTCGTCAGCAACTACTTCTATGCCATGGGAGAGGCGCTCTGCGGCGCATTCCTGCCGGAGCTCGCCAGGCCGGCAGCGCTGGGCAGGGTTTCCGGCTGGGGCTGGAGTTTCG
>JACCRJ010000366.1 GCA_013813615.1 Lautropia sp.
CCGGAAGGCTTCGAGCACCGCGTCGGGGAGGTGGCCTCCTCCGACATTCGCAGCACCGGAGCGATCGAGTTCGAAACCCGAGGCGGCCACAGCACGCTTGCACATGTCGTCCAGACGCCGCAGGGCGTAGCCGCATAGCGGCTCCCTGACGCGGTACCGCCCACGACGCCAACGGCAGGCACCGAATTGAGCAGCGGCTCCCTGATCGAGAGGGCCCTGCGGCGTGACCACCTTCTCGTGGTCTTCTGCCTGCTGGCCGCGGTCATCTTGTCCTGGGCTTATCTTCTGACCGGCGCTGGAATGATGCAGGAAATGGGCGGCATGCTGATGCCGATGAGTACCGGCCCATGGACGCCAGGCCGCACGCTGGTTGTGCTGGGGATGTGGGCTGATGATGGCGGCCATGATGCTGCCGAGCGCTGCGCCCATGATCCTGCTCTACGCGACCATTGCGCGGCGCCGCAGTGAGCGTGGCGAGTCCGCGACGGCGGCCGGGGTCTTTGCCTTTGGCTATCTTGCCGTCTGGTCTGTCTTCAGCCTGGCCGCAACCGCGCTGCAGCACGAACTGGAAAAAGCCGCGCTGCTTTCGCCGATGATGGAGGCGACCAGTATCACGCTCGCCGGCGCGGTCCTGATCGCCGCCGGCCTTTATCAATGGACGCCGTTGAAACAGGCCTGCCTGCGCTACTGCCGCTCACCGCTGGACTTCCTGCTGGCGTACTGGCGCCCGGGCGCGCCGGGTGCGTTCCTGATGGGTCTGCGCCACGGTGCCGTCTGCCTGGGCTGCTGCTGGTTGCTGATGTTGCTGCTCTTTGCCGGCGGCGTCATGAATCTTGCCTGGATCGCCGGCATCGCCGTGTTCGTCCTGGTCGAGAAGTTGAGTCCCGCCGGACACTGGATAGGCCGGGCCGCCGGGGCTCTGCTGGTCGCCTGGGGCGGCGCAACCCTCTTGGCAGTGGCGTGAGGAATCTATTGGAGCTGCTCGTGAGCGAGCTGCTCGACACCAACGACGCGCGCCATGTCCACCTGATCGACTCTCGCGTCGCCGTGCCGCCTCTGTCAAGTCCTGGCTGATGAAGCACGCGAGTGTGCCCGGCGCCCGGCTCACCACCAGTGGCTTCGGCAAGGCAAAGCCGGTGGCGCCCAACACCCGCTCCGACGGCAGCGACGATCCTGAGGGCCGTCAGAAGAACCGTCGGGTAGAGATCGTCATGCGCAAATGAGCAAGGCGCGGCTTTAGTCGGCGTACCGGTCAGCCGCTCGATCGCCGATCGAGCGGAAGCAGCGCAGCCGGTTGCCCACGTGGGCGCCGATTCGAAGCAGAGGCCGCCGTCGGGAACGAGGCCGGACTAGATCACGCATCCGCCGCATGCGCAAAGGAACATCGTAGTACAGAGCCAGCGAACGGGCGATACCGAGGGTGCGGGCGAGGTCCATAGGGTGTCGATGGTGGCGTGCAGTACCGGTGGCGAGGGGTTGCTGCGAGCATAGGGTATGCCCAGTAAGCACTGTCCGGACCTGCTGGGTTAGTATTCGGCTGGACGTCGGAGCCCACCATCAACATGGCCAGATCGAAGGGATTTCGCCCCTGCCCGCAGCCGGGCGCGCGCCATCGGCCGGTCGCCGAGCGGATCGCAGGTCCGAGGACTGGCGCCTCCGGGCGGTCGGCGCGCGCAACTTGCGGGCGCTGCCGGCGGGGCAGGACCGAAATCGTCTCTATGTCGTCCGGGCCGGAATCACGCTGCTGAAGGTCCGCGCCGGTTGCATTTACCTCACCTTCCCGTTACAACTCAAAAGTCAGGCAAAGGAGACAGCACGCATGGTACAAAACACACGCCGCAATCTGCTGAGGGCGGGCACGGCATTGGGAGCGACCGGCATCACCGGCTTGCCCGCAGTCGCCAACGCACAGGCGAAGCCGGCCTGGAGCAACCAGCCAGAGAAGGGCGCCAAGCTGCGCGTCCTGCGCTGGAGCCGGTTCGTCCAGGGCGACATCGATTCCTACATGGCAAACGTCAAGAAGTTCACCGAAAAGACCGGTATCGAAGTGCGGGTCGACAACGAGGGCTGGGAAGACGTGCGGCCGAAGGCGGCGGTCGCGGCCAACGTCGGCAGCGGACCGGACATCGTGCTGTCGACCAACGACGACGCCAACATGTATCCGGACAAGCTGCTGGACGTGACGGACCTCTGCGAATACCTCGGCAAAAAGTACGGCGGCTGGTATCCGGCAGTCGAGCAGTACCTGCGGCCGGACGGCAAGCGCTGGATCGGTGTGGGCCTGGGTTCCGGGGGGGCGATGATGGTCTACCGCGAGAGCCAGGTGAAGGCTGCCGGCTTCGACAGCTTTCCGAAGGACACCGACGGCTTCCTCAAGATGATGAAGGCGCTCAAGGAGAAGGGCACGCCCGGCGGCATGGCGCTCGGCAACGCGACCGGCGACAGCGGCTGGACGCACTGGCTGATCTGGGCATTCGGCGGCAAGCTGGTCGACAAGGACAACAAGGTCGTGATCGACAGCCCCGAGACCCTGAAGGCGCTGGAGTACGGCCGCGAACTGTATGCGACCTTCGTGCCGGGCACCCTGTCCTGGCTGGACCCGAACAACAACAAGGCGTTCCTCGACGACCAGATCAGCGTCACCAACAACGGTATCTCGGTGTACTACGCCGCGAAGAACTCGAAGGATCCGAAGGTCATGGAGATGGTGAAGGACATCAACCACTCCGCTTTCCCGGTCGGCCCGGTCGGGCAACCGACCGAGTTCCACCTGTTCTTCAACCAGATGGTCTTCAAGTACACCAAGTATCCGAAGGCTGCCAAGGAGTTCCTGCGCTTCATGATGGAAGAAGAGCAGTTCGGTGCCTGGCTGCAGGGCGGCGGCGGCTATGTGTCGCAGCCGCTGCGGGCGTACGAGAAGAACCCGATCTGGACGTCGGATCCTAAGCACCTGCCGTATCGTGACGCGACGAAGAACCTGCGTCCTGCGGGCTATGCCGGCAAGCTCGGCTACGCGTCGGCCGGCGCGCTGTCGGACTTCATCGTGGCGAATATGGTGGCGGAGGCCATCAGTGGCTCCCGGACGCCGAAGGAAGCAGCGGAGCGCGCCCAGAAGCGCGC
>JACCRJ010000367.1 GCA_013813615.1 Lautropia sp.
ACGGAAGGCTTCCAAAACGGCGAGCGCGGCCTCTGCCTGCGCAGTCGTTGCAAGTCCCGTCCATCCCTTGCGGACAACATCCCGAGCCGTGAAGCCATCGGCCAGCTCAACTCCGCCAGCCGGCGAGAAAGAACCTGCGCCGACGTTACCTGCGCCGCTTCGAGCAGCCATAGATGCGCCGAGCATGCCGTCCCAGGTATTCCTTCCAGGCACAGGCGCGAAGGGCGGTATCGGCGTGCACGGATCCTACGCGCCCTTCGGCCAGGTGTAGGATCAGCGCGACGGCGCAGAAGAGCTTCTCAAACTTGCCGAAGTGCTGGGCAAGCAGCGGGTTTGACTCCTTCGCAATCCACTCGGTGTGCAGTTCCCTCGACCATTCGATGAATATCTCAAGCGCGGCCTCGTCGAACTGAAAGTGCGAGTACCGCCAGAATGGACGGTATGTCAATGGACGTTACGGGACGTTATCGTCCATCAACTCGTTGGAGACACCCGTTTTTGCTGGGAGGTCTGGACGTCGCAGGATGTGCTGGGATTGGTACTTGGTGCCCGAGGCCGGAATCGAACCGGCACGACCGTGAGGTCGAGGGATTTTCATGCCACTTCGGCTTTCGCCGCCAGCGCGAGCGCTGTTCGTGGTCTGGAGCACGCCTTCACCATAGCCCGGCGCACGATGCGCATTGCCACAGGTGCCCGCCGTCTGCTCTCTACACCTTCCTCCGGCCCTGCGGACGGAGGCTTGGCTCGGTATCAGCTCGGACGCTTGCGCGGCCAGGGCCTTCGCCGAGTTTGACGGGCTTCACCTCCGGCGTTTCCCCCGGAGGGCTCAATCATTCAAGTCCCTTGTGTCTACCAATTTCACCACTCGGGCATGCCGCAGACCGTCCCGCACGACGCATGCACCCGGCGGGCGCCGGGCTTGTTCGTCCTCCTTGCTCCTGCATCCCGGCCAGCGCCGAACGCGAGGCGCCGAACTCCCGGCAGACCGGCGCGCTCAAAGCATTTCACTGAGCACCGGCCAGACATTATCCAGCATCCGAGGCTGTGCCTTCGCCGTCGGATGAACCCGGTCGGGCTGGAACCAGGCGAGGTCGTCCGCGAAGCCGTCCAGCAGGAACGGCACCAACGCGATCCTTTCCGTCTGCGCAATGCGTTTGAACATCTCGCTGAACTGCCTGGCGTACGCCGGTCCGAAGTTGGGCGGCATCATCATCCCGAGGAGCAGCGGCTTCGAGCCGGCGTCCCTGGCGAAGGCGATCATCTTGCGCAGGTTGGCTTCGGTCGATGCCATCGGCAGCCCGCGCAAGGCGTCGTTGGCGCCGAGTTCGATCACGGCGATGGCGGGACCATGCTTCTTCAGCAGGTCCGGCAGCCGCGACAGGCCGCCGGCGGTTGTCTCGCCGCTGATGCTGGCATTGGCGATGCGCCAGCCCTTCGGCGCGGTCCGCTGCTCGAGCAGGCTGACCCAGCCTTCGCCGCGGCCGATGCCGTATTCCGCAGACAGGCTGTCTCCGAGGATCAGGATGCGCCGCTCGCCGCTTGCCGCAGCCGCAGCATTGGCACTCGGGCCACTGCCGCTGGCTGCACCTGCAGCGCGATCGGCAGCAACGCCGTGGCCGGGCCACACGACGGCAAGTGCAAGGATCCGCAGCAGCAGCCGGCGTACCGCCCGGCGGTCCGACCCGCGAGAGCGCTCGGCCAGGGCTTTGCCGGCGGTGCTGCGTCGCACCGTTAGAATTACCGGCTCTTTGTCCATGTTTCTCCAGTCAAGGTCCATCGATGCCCGTCATCCGAGCCCATAACTTAGGCAAGAGCGTACCAGACGCCGGTAGGGAGCTGACCATCCTGGATTCGGTGTCATTCATCGTCGGTCAGGGTGAAACCGTTGCGATTACCGGCGCTTCAGGCTCCGGCAAGTCGACGCTGCTGGGTTTGCTGGCCGGCCTGGACCTGCCAAGCACCGGCACGCTGATGATGGACGACGCCAGTCTGTTTGCCTGGGATGAAGACCGCAGGGCGCGCTGGCGTGCCGAGAACCTCGGCTT
>JACCRJ010000632.1 GCA_013813615.1 Lautropia sp.
GATCACGATCTCGACCATCACGCTCGGCGAACGACCCAACCTCGCCCTGATGGAGAGCCTGGCACGCTGGGGCAAGGGCCAGAGTCAGGTCGCCACCAGCGACAGCGAGATCCCGTCGCTGTTCGTCGGCGAGGCCCGCCGGCTGCTGAGCGAGTCGCTAGTCGAGGAGCCTTTCCGACCGGTGGTCACGACACCGTCCGAGGCCCTGGCCGGTATCGAGTTCGCCAAGGCCCCGCAATTGAAGGGCTTTGTCGTCGGCCGCGCCAAGCCCTTCTCCGAAACGTTGCTGGAGGCGAAGGATCACCAGCCGCTGCTGGTCCGCAGTCACCACGGGCTCGGCAGGACGGTGGCGTTCTTGTCCGACTTGAAGAACCGCTGGTCCGCCGACTGGCTTGCCTGGGACGGCTACGGCAAGCTCTGGGCGCAGGTGGTTCGAGCAAGCATCCGCAGGGACACGGGTGAAGCGCTGGCGCTCAAGGTCCGGCGCGAAGGGACTGAAGCGGTCGCGACTTTGACCGCGCTGGAACCGGACGGCCGCTACCGCAACGCGTTGTCACCAAAGCTCCGGATCAGCGCACCCGACGGCCGTTCCACCGTACTGCCGCTGCCGCAGGTCGGGCCCGGGCGTTATGAATTGCGCACGCCGCTCGTGCCGGCATCGGGCGCGGCCTATGGCTTCGAACTGATCGAGTCCGCGGGCATCAGTGCGGACCAGTCGACCAGGGCCGGTGCTTCGGCGAGCCTGCACTACCCGACGACCGACGAGTATCGGGTCCTGCCGCCCGATGTGGCCTTGCTGCAGGCCCTGAGCGAGCAGACGGGCGGAATCTTCATGCCGAAGACCGAGCAGGTCTTTGCGATCGACGGCGATACCGGGCAGGTATCGAGGGCCTTGTGGCGCACCTGCGCGGCCGCGGCGCTGCTGGCGTTCCTCCTGGACCTCCTGGTCAGGCGGATGCCGGCGCCAAACCGGGTCACTCCTTCCCGGTCACCGTCGCGATCAGCGGCGCCGACTTGATGTCGAGCTGAGTCTTGCCGTCGTGCTCGCCAAAGAAGGCGAACCGAAAGACGCCGTTGATCGGATGCGGCCCGGTCTTCTTCGGTACCACGGCGACCTTGAACACCAGCACTCCGTCCTGAACGGTGGCGCGGACCATCTTGTTGGGGAATGCGACCGCCTGGTCCTCGGCCGAAAAGTCGCCGACCTTGTTGCGGTAATTTCCGGCGATCGTGAAGCCGGGCATCGCCTCGATCCGGGCGGTGATCACCGTCGGGTCACCGACCTTGCCGACGGCATCCTGGACGCTGATCTTGACGCCTTCGCTGGTTTCGGCGGCATGAGCCGCGGCGAGCGGCAGCAGTGCCGAGACCGCGAGGCCCAGCATCCATCGTTTGGTTGGGTTCTGCATTCATGTTCCAGCAACGAACTCTTTTCAGCAAAGCGGCGGGCCGGCCGCCCGCAGCGCCCGGCCCGTCGGGTCACATCGCTAAGGTCTGAGCGAATCGATCAGTCGGGAATCCCGAACACCCAGATCACGCCTCCCTCCGGTACGTCCTTCTTCCAGCCGGTCAGATTGTTGATCAGACCCTGCTGAAACTGAGCATCGACGCCCCAGCCGGAGACCACCGCGACGTACTGCTTGCCATCGATCGAGTAGCTCGACGGCGGCGCGATGACGCCGGAGTTGGTGCCCATTTCCCACAATAGCTTGCCCGTTTGAGCGTCATGCGCGCGGAACTTGCGGTCGTTGGTTCCTCCGGCGAACACCAGCCCGCCCGCGGTGGTCAGTACCGGACCCCAGTGCATCGACTCGGCAAACTTTTGCTCCCAGACCTTCTTGCCACCGGACACGTCCCAGGCCTGAAGCACTCCGAGATACGGCGGCTTCTTGTCGACGACGAAGCCGATGTCGGGGATGTCGACGCCGGTCCACCATTTGCCGGCCACGTACTCCTGGACCTTGCCTTCGAGGAAGCCGCAGTGGTTCTCGTTGGCCGGGATGTAGACCATCCCGGTCTTCGGGTTGTAGGCATCGTACGGCCAGTCCTTGCCGCCCCAGAGCGACGGGCAGAAGCTGGCTTTCTTGCCGGTGCCCGGCTTCTTGCTCTCGTCGACCACCGGACGGCCCTTGGCGTCGATGCTCTTGAACACGTCCTGCTTGACGTAGTTCGTCGATGCGACGTAGCCGATGCCGCCGGTGCTGCGCGACAGCCAGTACAGGTAGCCGTTGCGCGCCGTCTTCAGCAGGCCTTTGACTTCCTTGCCGTCCTTCGTGAAGTTCACCACCAAAGGGGCGTTCATCTCGTCCCAGTCCCATGAATCATTCTGGTGGTACTGGAAGTGCCCGCTCATCTTGCCGGTGTCCGGATCGAGCGCGACGGTCGACGAGGTGTAGAGGTTGTCACCGGGACGCTGGTCGCCGAACCACGGCGCGGCGTTGCCAGTACCCCAGAATGTCTGCTTGGTCTCCGGATCATAGGTGCCGGTCATCCAGACCGAGGCGCCGCCCCGCTTCCAGGTATCGGGCTTCTCCCAGGTTTCGCTGCCGGGCTCGCCCGGGGCCGGGACGGTGTAGGTCTTCCAGACTTCCTTGCCGGTCTCGCTGTCGTAGGCCACGACGAAGCCACGAACACCGAATTCGCCGCCGGATACGCCCGCCATCACCTTGCCATTGACGATCAACGGCGCCAAGGTGGCGTAGTAGCCGGTCTTGTAGTCCTCCATCTTGGCTTCCCAGACCACCTTGCCGGTCTTCGCGTCGAGCGCGATCACTACCGGTTCGAGGCCCGTGACATAGACCTTGTCGCCATAGAGCGCGACGCCGCGATTGGTGTTGTGCAGGGCGCTGAAGTCCTCCGGCAGCTCGCGCTTGTACTTCCACAGGAGCTCGCCGGTCTTGGCGTTGAGCGCCAGCACCTGCGCGTTCGGCGTCGAGACGAACATCACGCCGTTGTTGACGATCGGTGGCGCTTGATGTCCGGAGTTGACGCCAGTCGAATACGACCAGATCGGCACCATCTTCGAGACGTTGCCGGCGTTGATCTTGTCCAGCGGGCTGTAGCCCCAGCCCTCGTAGTTGCCGCGAATCATCAGCCAGTTCTCCGCTTCCGGCTTCACGAGCCGTGCGGCGGTCACGGGCGAATAGTTGGCCGTCTGCGCGACGGCCGACATCGCGCCAAGCGCAAGCAGAACCGCTGCGCTGATCTGTAGTCTCCCCAACCTTTGCATCTTCCTTCTCCAGTGTTTAGTGGTGCTCGCTATAGGCACGACCATATGCGAGTGGAACTCACATATCCTTGAAACCCGGTTTGCCGCGAAACCCGCCGGCCACCTGCAGTTGGCCCTCGACCAGTTTGACGGGCAGCGTCGGCAGCCGCCGAGGCGCGGGCCCGAACGTCACGGCGGCCTTGTCCTTCGGGTCGAACTCGCTACCGTGGCAGACGCACAGCAGCATCTCGTTCTCTGCCTTCCATTGCGATACGTCGCAGCCCTGATGAGTGCAGACCGACGAGTAGGCGACCACGCCATCGGCCGAATCGGTCCTGGTCTCGGGCGAGAGTTCTTCATGCTTCAGCCGGATCAGCAGCACCTGGTTCAGGCGCGAGGCGTCGCGCACGGTCTTGGTCTGCGGATCCATCGCCCAGGCGAGCTGCTGCGGGCCACCGAGTTCGAGGTCCGCGACCCTGATGATCTCGCCCTTGCGGTCGCCAATGGCATAAGTGAGGACATCTCCGGCCTGGGGTCTCATCGCCTTCGGCTCGGCTGCTGCCGCGACATCGATCAACGGCAGGC
>JACCRJ010000647.1 GCA_013813615.1 Lautropia sp.
CAGCGGCCCGGCGAAGCAGGATCCGCGACGGCTCCTGGACCGGGCGCGTCTATTTCATGCGGCACGAGTGGCGCGCGGCGCCGTGGACTACAGAAATGACGACGAAGCGGTGGTACGTGGTCCATGCCTATTCAGGCATGGAGAAAAGTGTGGGTCGGGCCTTGCAGGAGCGCATCGAGCGCGCCGGCATGCAGGGGATGTTCGGCAAGATCCTCGTTCCGACCGAGGAAGTCGTGGAGATGAAGAACGGCCAGCGCACCATCAGCGAGCGCCGCTTCTTTCCCGGCTACGTCCTGGTGGAGATGGAAATGAACGACGACACCTGGCACCTGGTGAAGAACACCAACAAGGTGACCGGTTTCGTCGGCGGCTCGGGCAACAAGCCGGCGCCGATCTCCCAGAAGGAGGTCGACAAGATCATGAGCCAGATGGCCGAAGGCGTGGAAAAGCCGAAACCGAAGACGCTCTTCGAGGTCGGCGAGATGGTGCGGGTGCGCGAGGGCCCTTTCACCGACTTCAACGGGAATGTCGAGGACGTCAACTACGAGAAGAGCCGCCTGAGCGTGTCGGTCACCATCTTCGGCCGGGCGACCCCTGTCGAGCTGGAATTCGGCCAGGTGGAGAAGCTGTAGGTAAGGGTTGTAACTTGAGGAGCCTCAGTAGGGTGATCGCCATGTCGGCGCTCGCTGCGAACCGGCGATAGCACTCAAAACACGGGAGTAGCCGCAATGGCCAAGAAAATCGTCGGCTTTGTAAAACTGCAGGTGCCTGCAGGCAAAGCCAATCCGTCGCCGCCGATCGGGCCGGCACTGGGCCAGCGCGGCCTGAACATCATGGAGTTCTGCAAGCAGTTCAATGCCCAGACCCAAGGCCTCGAGCCCGGACTGCCGATTCCTGTCGTGATCACCGCCTTCGCCGACAAGAGCTTCACTTTCGTCATGAAGACGCCGCCGGCGACCGTCCTCATCAAGAAGGCGGCCAAGGTGGAGAAGGGCTCCAAGGTGCCGCACACCGACAAAGTCGGAACCATCACCCGGGAGCAGGCTGAGCAGATCGCCAAAACCAAGCAGCCGGACCTGACGGCTTCGGACCTTGATGCTGCCGTCCGGACCATTGCCGGTTCGGCCCGCAGCATGGGCATCGTCGTGGAGGGTTTGTAAATGGCGAAGTTGTCCAAACGCGCCAAGGCGATCCAGGCGAAAGTCGAGCCGCGCAAGCTGTACGGGGCAGCAGATGCCTTGAATCTGGTCAAGGAATGCGCCAACGCCAAGTTCGATGAGTCGGTCGACGTCTCCGTGCAGCTCGGGATCGACGCGCGCAAGTCCGACCAGCTGGTTCGCGGCTCGGTCGTGCTGCCCGAAGGCACTGGCAAGACGGTGCGGGTCGCCGTCTTTACCCAGGGCCCGAAGGCCGATGAAGCCAGGGCTGCCGGCGCGGAGATCGTCGGCATGGAAGACCTGGCCGAGCAGGTCAAGGCGGGCAACCTCAACTTCGATGTCGTGATTGCCTCGCCGGACGCGATGCGCGTGGTCGGTTCGCTGGGCCAGATTCTGGGCCCTCGCGGCCTGATGCCCAACCCGAAGGTCGGCACGGTCACGCCCAACATCGCGGAAGCGGTGAGGAATGCCAAGGGCGGACAGGTGCAGTACCGCACGGACAAGGGCGGGATCATCCATTGCACGATCGGCCGCGCCTCGTTCCAGGTCGAATCCCTGCATAAGAACCTGCATTCCTTGATCGACGCGCTGGTGAAGGCCAAGCCCGGCGGGTCGAAGGGCATTTACCTTCGGAAAGTGGCTGTTTCCAGCACCATGGGAATCGGCGTGCGGGTCGACGCCACCACTATTGCACCGCAAACCTCCGCTTGAGCGGGGTGACGCCGGGTAGGGCGCCTGCGCTTCGCCCGGCACTGAATTGGGGCGAAGGCATTGCCTTCGCCATAGAGCTTTGGGCTGCACCAGCCGGTGCAGGTTGTCAAAGACCGTATGGGGCCGCAGGGCCTTGATTGCCGACTCGAACGCCTGGATTGCAATCCAGGCGCAAGCAGCCGGCGCCATACGCAGATGGCGGTCCTGAAGGAGAAGTTTTCGATTGCGTCGTGCGGAACGGCCCTCGCGGGTCTGACGGTTCGATGTCGGTAGACGCTTCACACCTGGTCGCCGTGTTATGGACGACGCGAGCATTTCGAATGCGGACGTCACTTAGTTGGAGATAGACCGTGGCTCTCAATCGTGAAGAGAAGGCGGCCGTCGTCGAGGAAGTGAGCGCCCAGGTGGCGCAAGCGGGCGCGATCGTACTGGCCGAATACCGTGGTCTGGCAGTCGAGAAGATCACCGTCCTGCGCAGGCAGGCACGGGAATCGGGTGTGTATCTGCGCGTGTTGAAGAATACGCTGGTGCGTCGCGCCGTCCAGGGCACGCCGTATGAAAAGCTGTCCGACCAGATGGTCGGTCCGCTGCTCTACGGCATCGCTGCGGATCCGGTGGCGGCCGCCAAGTTGCTTGCAGGCTTTGCAAAGAGCAACGACCAGCTGGTCATCAGGGCGGGTTCCATGCCGAATTCGGTCATGGATGCCAACGGCGTTCAAGCGCTGGCCACGATGCCGAGCCGGGAGGAGCTGCTGGCCAAGCTGCTGGGCACCATGCAGGCGCCGGTGGCGACCTTTGTCCGTACCCTCAACGAGGTGCCGACCAAGTTCGTGCGCGGCCTTGCAGCAGTTCGCGACAAAGGCGAAGCAGGCGCCCCGCAGGCCGAAGCAGCGGGCGAAGCAGCCGGCGAAGCAGCAGCCGACGCAGCAGCCGAGGCAGCAGCCTGAGCAGAACCCTGGGCGGATGCGCCGGGTGCCTGAGCACCGGCATTCGGCGAACCGCCGACATCGACTCGATTCACAGACATCAACGCATATCGCAATCGGACTGGAGAAATTGAAATGGCTCTGAAGAAAGAAGAAATCCTCGACGCAGTCGCAGGTTTGACGGTTCTGGAACTCTCGGAACTGATCAAGATGATGGAAGAGAAGTTCGGCGTCTCGGCCGCTGCCGCTGCGGTGACCGTTGCGGCACCTGCCGGCGGCGGTGCTGCAGCAGCGCCGGTTGAAGAGCAGACCGAGTTCACGGTCATGCTTCTCGCCGCCGGCGAGAAGAAGGTCGAGGCCATCAAGGTCGTTCGCGCAGCTACCGGCCTTGGCCTGAAAGAAGCCAAGGACCTGGTCGACGGTGCTCCGAAGGCAGTCAAGGAAGGCATTTCCAAGGCTGATGCCGCTGCACTGAGGAAACAGCTCGAGGACGTCGGGGCGAAGGTAGAGGTCAAGTAAGGCTTGAGTCGTCGATCAAGGCCGCCAGCAACCGAGTTCGTGCCCGGGCACTACACGGCTGAACGCGCAGGCTTCCCCTGCGGCGCGCAGTCCGGCCCGGTCTTGAATCCGGCGGCAATCGCTCCCACCTGCAGTCGTCTGGCTGCAGCCGGGAGGGATGACGGCCTCGACACGGCGAACCTCTGCACGACCCGACTCGATCGAGCCGGGTTCTGCAGAGGTTTGCGTCGTTCCTGCGCAGACCGTCGCGGGTGCTCCGGTGCTCGTGCCCGGACAATCCCGTGGGCATTTCATCCAGCGGTGCGCGGCAATTCGCCGGCTCCGCCTGTGCCCCTCGCCCTTCACGTGCCTGCCACTTCCCCGATTACGTTGTCCCCCCGGTTTCCCGATCTGCCCTATCTGCTTTGTGACCCCGACGTCTCACGGAGAGTCCATGACTTACTCGTTCACCGAAAAAAAGCGCATCCGCAAGAGCTACGGCAAGCGCCGTGTCGTGCAGGAGGTGCCTTACCTCCTGGCGACCCAACTGGAGTCCTACTCCGCCTTCTTGCAGGCGTCCACGCCCGTTGAACACCGCGAGGAGGATGGCCTGCAGGCCGCATTCAAGTCGATATTCCCGATCTCGTCGCACAACGACATGGCGCGGCTGGAGTTCGTCAGCTACGTGCTCGGCCATCCGGCTTTCGACGTCAAGGAGTGCCAGCAGCGCGGTCTGACCTACTGCGCGCCGCTGCGCGCCAAGGTGCGCCTGGTGATCATGGACCGCGAGGCCAGCAAGCCCACCATCAAGGAGGTGAAGGAGCAGGAGGTCTACATGGGCGAGATCCCCCTGATGACCATCACCGGCTCTTTCGTGGTGAACGGCACCGAGCGCGTGATCGTCTCGCAGCTGCACCGCTCGCCGGGCGTGTTTTTCGAGCACGACCGCGGCAAGACCCACAGCTCCGGCAAGCTGCTGTTCTCGGCCCGGATCATCCCCTACCGTGGCTCCTGGCTGGACTTCGAGTTCGACGCCAAGGATGTGCTGTACTTCCGCGTCGATCGGCGCCGCAAGATGCCGGTGACGATCCTGCTGAAAGCCATTGGCATGACGCCGGAGCAGATCCTCGCGCACTTCTTCGTCTTCGACACCTTCAAGATGATGGACGAGGGCGCACAGATGGAGCTGGTCCCGGAACGCCTGAAGGGCGAGACGGCCCGCTTCGACATCCTCGATCGTGACGGGAAGGTCATCGTCGCCAAGGACAAGCGGATCAACGCCAAGCACATCCGCGACATGGAAAACGCGGGCCTGAAGCTGATCTCGGTGCCGGAAGACTTCCTGGTCGGCCGTACGCTGGCCCACAACGTCGTCGATCCGGATACCGGCGAGATCCTGGCCAAGGCCAACGAGGAACTCACCGAAGACCTGGTCGCGAAACTGCGGGAAGCAGGCGTTCGCACCTTCCGCACGATTTACACCAACGACCTGGACTCCGGCCCGTACATCTCGCAGACCCTGCGCCTGGACGATTCCGCCGACCAGATCTCGGCGCGGATCGCCATTTACCGCATGATGCGTCCCGGCGAGCCGCCGACGGAAGACGCGGTGGAGGCGCTGTTCAACCGGCTGTTCTACAACCCTGACACCTACGACCTGTCGCGCGTCGGGCGGATGAAGTTCAACCGCCGGGTCGAGCGCGAGGACCCCACCGGTCCGATGACGCTGGAGAACGACGACATCGTGTCGGTGATCAAGATCCTCGTGGACCTGCGCAACGGCAAGGGCGAGATCGACGACATCGATCACCTTGGCAATCGCCGCGTGCGCTGCGTCGGCGAACTGGCGGAAAACCAGTTCCGCGCCGGCCTGGTTCGCGTCGAGCGTGCCGTGCGCGAACGCCTTGGCCAGGCGGAGACCGAGAACCTGCTGCCGCACGACCTGATCAACAGCAAGCCGATCAGCGCGGCGATCCGCGAGTTCTTCGGCAGCTCGCAGCTGTCGCAGTTCATGGACCAGACCAACC
>JACCRJ010000649.1 GCA_013813615.1 Lautropia sp.
GGTCGTCGGTGGTAGCCGTCGAACTGGCACAGGCCTTCGCCCGCATGGGCAGCAAGGTCACGATCCTTGCTCGCAGCACGCTGTTCTTTCGCGAAGATCCTGCCGTCGGCGAAGCCCTCACGGCGGCGTTCCGCGCCGAGGGGATCACGGTGCTCGAACATGTGCAGGCCAGCCACGTCGCCCATGCCGACGGCGAATTCGTGCTTGTCACCGGCCACGGCGAATTGCGCGCCGACCGGCTGCTGGTCGCCACCGGCCGGACGCCGAACACCCACGGCCTGGCGCTGGACGCGGCAGGTGTCGCGGTCAACCCGCAGGATGGCGCGATCGTCATCGACAAGGGTATGCGCACCAGTGGCGCACACATCTACGCCGCCGGCGACTGCACCGACCAGCCGCAATTCGTCTATGTAGCGGCAGCAGCCGGCACCCGCGCGGCAATCAACATGACCGGCGGCGACGCCGCGCTCGACCTGAGCACGATGCCGGCGGTGGTGTTCACCGACCCGCAGGTTGCCACGGTAGGTTTGTCGGAGGCCGAGGCGCACAGCGAAGGTATCGCCACCGACAGCCGCATGCTCACGCTGGACAACGTGCCGCGCGCGCTGGTCAACTTCGACACCCGCGGCTTCATCAAGCTGGTGGCCGAAGTGGGCAGTGGACGGCTGCTCGGCGTGCAGGCCGTGACCCCGGAGGCCGGTGAGCTCATCCAGACGGCGGTGCTGGCCATTAGGGCCCGAATGACGGTGCAGGATCTGGCCGACCAGCTGTTTCCGTACCTGACCATGGTCGAGGGGCTGAAACTGTGCGCCCAGACCTTCACCAAGGATGTGAAGCAGCTGTCCTGCTGTGCCGGCTGAGTCCGGGCCGATGACGGCCGACCGCCGACACTCAGCGTCGGCCGAACTCTCAGGAGAAATCAACATGACCCGGCAATACGATCTCGTCGTCATCGGAACCGGAACCGGCGCCTCGGGCGCCGCTGCACGCTGCCGCGCGGCCGGATGGCGCGTCGCGGTGATCGACCATCTGCCGTTCGGTGGCACCTGCGCGCTGCGTGGCTGCGACCCGAAAAAGGTGCTGGTCGGCGCAGCCGAAGCGATCGGCCATGACCGCCGCATGCGCGGCCATGGCCTCGCGGCTGGCGAGCCAGCCATCGCATGGGACGAGCTCATCGGGTTCAAGCGCAGCTTCACCGAGCCCGTGCCGGCGATGAAGGAGAAGAGCTTCGCAAAGAGTGGCATCGACGCCTATCACGGACGGGCCAGGTTCTGCGGGCCGCGCTCGGTCGAGGTCGGTGGTGAGGTGCTCGAAGGCCGTTTCGTCCTGATCGCGGTCGGCGCGGTGCCGATGCGCCTGGGAATTGCCGGCGAAGAGCACATCGTCACCAGCACCGATTTTCTCGAGCTCGATCGACTGCCGCAGCGGATCGTCCTGCTCGGCGGCGGCTTCATCGCCGCCGAGTTCGCCAACATCGCCGCGCAGGCCGGCGCGCAAGTGACGGTGCTCGAGCAGATGGATCGCATGCTCACGCCGTTCGACCCGGACCTCGTCGGCTGGCTGATGGAGAAGTTCCACGAAGTCGGCATCGACGTGCGGCTCCATACGCGCGTGACGGCCATCGAAAAGCGCAACGACGGTCTGACCGTACTCGCGTCGTCGAACGGCAAGGATGAGATGTTCGAGGCTGATCTCGTGGTGCATGCGGCCGGGCGCGTCCCCGATCTCGAACCACTCGACCTGGCCGCGGCGGGCGTGAAGCGCGAGAAGGGCCGCCTCGAGCTGAACGAATTTCTGCAGAGCGTGTCCAACCCGGCCGTGTATGCGGTGGGTGACGCGGCGTCGAGCGGCCCGCCGCTGACTCCCGTCGCGAGCCATGACGCGAAGGTCGCCGCAGCCAATATGCTCGATGGCAATCATCAGACGCCCGACTATCTGGGCGTGCCGAGCGTTGCGTTCACGACGCCGCCGATCGCTGCCGTCGGCATGAGCGAGCAGCAGGTACGCGACAGCGGGGTGAAGTTCCGGATGCAGAGCGAGAAGGCGTCAGGCTGGTACACAGCGCGGCGCGTTGCCGAGACGACCTACGGGTTCAAAGTGTTGGTCGAAGAAGCAACCGACCGCATCCTGGGCGCGCACCTGATCGGGCCACACTGCGACGAGGTGATCAACATCTTCGCGCTGGCAATCCGCAAGGGCCTGACCGCCGAGGATCTGAAGACGACGATGTTCGCGTACCCGACCGCGACATCCGACATCGGCTACATGCTGTGAACGTTGTGACTGAAGCCGGGGCGACAGCGAGCCGATACAATTCGACACGCCCTGCGCGTGGGTCGCCGAGGCCTCGGCTGCCGCACAGGAGATTCGCGTGGAGCTGATTGCCGTTTTGCATCGCCAGGCTATGGCACGCTCGAGCGAGCGCAGCTCGGTCCCTGACGACCGCATCCTGGGCGTTTTCCTGAACGATCAGGCACGCGCCTATCCGGTGCGCATCCTCAACTGACACGAGGCCGTGAACGACCGATTCCCGGGCCCTTCGGGCGACCGCGCGGTGGTAGCGAC
>JACCRJ010000685.1 GCA_013813615.1 Lautropia sp.
GTCAAGGAGCGCCTCGGCCAAGCCGAGACCGAAAACCTGATGCCGCATGACCTGATTAATAGCAAGCCGATCAGCGCGTCGATCCGTGAATTCTTCGGAAGCTCGCAGCTGTCGCAGTTCATGGACCAGACCAACCCGCTGTCGGAGATCACCCACAAGCGGCGCGTCTCGGCTCTCGGGCCAGGCGGCCTGACGCGCGAGCGGGCCGGCTTCGAGGTCCGCGACGTCCACCCCACGCACTATGGCCGGGTATGCCCGATCGAGACGCCGGAGGGACCGAACATCGGCCTGATCAACTCGCTCGCCCTGTACGCCCGGCTCAACGAGTTCGGCTTCCTCGAGACGCCGTACCGCAAGGTCACCGACAACACCCTCACCAACCAGATCGATTTCCTGTCGGCGATCGAGGAAGGCCGCTACGTCATCGCCCAGGCCAACGCGGCGGTCGACGACAGCGGCAAGCTGACGGGAGACCTGGTGTCGGTGCGGATCAACGGTGAGACGCAGCTGGTCGCGCCGGACCGGGTCGAGTACATCGACGTGGCCCCGTCGCAGATCGTTTCGGTGGCAGCCTCGCTGATTCCGTTCCTCGAGCACGACGACGCCAACCGCGCCCTGATGGGGTCGAACATGCAGCGCCAGGCGGTGCCTTGCCTGCGTCCGGAGAAGCCGCTGGTCGGCACCGGCATCGAGCGCACCTGCGCGGTCGACTCCGGCACCGTGGTCACCGCCCTGCGCGGCGGCCTCGTGGACTATGTCGATGCCAATCGCGTGGTGGTCCGGGTCAACGACGAGGAAGCTGCTTCCGGCGAAGTCGGCGTGGACATCTACAACCTGATCAAGTACACCCGCAGCAACCAGAACACCAACATCAACCAGCGCCCCATCGTCAAGAAGGGCGACCGGCTGGTGGCGGGGGATGTGATCGCCGACGGCGCTTCCACCGACCTCGGCGAACTGGCGCTTGGCCAGAACATGCTGGTCGCGTTCATGCCGTGGAACGGCTACAACTTCGAGGATTCGATCCTGATCTCGGAGAAGGTGGTGTCCGACGACCGCTACACCTCGATCCACATCGAGGAGTTGTCGGTGCTCGCGCGCGACACCAAGCTCGGGCCGGAAGAGATCTCGCGGGACATCTCGAATTTGTCCGAAGGCCAGCTCGGCCGGCTGGATGATTCCGGCATCGTCTACATCGGCGCCGAAGTCAACGCCGGGGACGTGCTGGTCGGCAAGGTGACGCCCAAGGGCGAAACCCAGCTGACGCCGGAAGAGAAGCTGCTGCGCGCCATCTTCGGCGAGAAGGCTTCGGACGTGAAGGACACCAGCCTGCGGGTGCCCTCGGGCATGAGCGGCACCGTCATCGACGTCCAGGTTTTCACCCGCGAAGGCATCACCCGCGACAAGCGGGCGCAGTCGATCATCGACGACGAGCTCAAGCGCTACCGCCTGGACCTGAACGACCAGCTGCGCATCGTCGAGAACGACACCTTCAGCCGGATCGAGCGGCTGCTGATCGGCAAGCCCGCAAACGGCGGGCCGAAGAAGCTCGCCAAGGGCGCGGTGGTCACGGCCGAGTACCTGCAGGACCTTGACCGGTACCACTGGTTCGAAGTCCGGCTGGCCGACGAGACGGCCGCCAACCAGCTCGAAGCGCTGAAGGAATCGGTGGAGCAGAAGCGCCACCAGTTCGACCTGGCCTTCGAGGAGAAGCGCAAGAAACTGACGCAGGGCGACGAGCTGCCGCCGGGCGTGCTGAAGATGGTCAAGGTGTACCTGGCCGTCAAGCGCCGCCTGCAGCCGGGCGACAAGATGGCCGGCCGGCACGGCAACAAGGGTGTGGTCTCCCGGATCGTCCCGATCGAGGACATGCCCTACATGGCCGACGGCACGCCGGCGGACATCGTGCTGAATCCGCTGGGCGTGCCCTCGCGGATGAACGTCGGGCAGATCCTGGAGACGCACCTGGGATGGGCTGCCAAGGGCATCGGGCTGCGGATCGGCGAGATGCTGGACCGCCACGTCAAGGCGTCCGAGCTGCGCCGCTATCTCGACGTGGTCTACAACACCAGCGGCGAGAAGGCTGACCTGGCGAGCATGTCGGACGACGAGCTGCGTGAGCTGGCAGTCAACCTGCGCCGCGGAGTTCCTTTCGCAACGCCGGTGTTCGACGGCGCATCGGAGGACGAAATCCGGGCTGCGCTCGACGTGGCGTTCCCGGACGACGACCCGCAGACGGCGAAGCTGGGATTCCGCCCGAGCAAGACGCAGGTCACGCTCTACGACGGACGCACCGGCGACGCCTTCGACCGGCTGGTGACGGTGGGCTACATGCATGTGCTGAAGCTGCACCACCTGGTCGACGACAAGATGCACGCTCGCTCGACCGGCCCGTACAGCCTGGTCACCCAGCAGCCGCTGGGCGGCAAGGCCCAGTTCGGCGGCCAGCGGTTCGGCGAGATGGAGGTCTGGGCCCT
>JACCRJ010000693.1 GCA_013813615.1 Lautropia sp.
CCCTGCATGTCCAGCGCGCGGCTCGTATCGGCACGCCCCAGGTACGGTTCTCGGAGCAGGACACCGATGTCGCGATCGGCGACTGGAGCCTCCTGCGCGGCAGCGACGACCGCTACCGGACCATCATCCGCGATGCCGGCTTCACCTTCGATCTCACGCTGGTGCCGCCAGGCGCTGCGGGTCATGAGATCAGGCGGCCCTGGTTGCAGGGGGAGGACGGCTTCTCCCGCAAAGGTCCGCTGCCGGACCAGGCGAGCCACTACTACAGCCGGCCGCAGCTGCAGGTGAGCGGCACGGTCGGCGACCGGCCGGTTGGCGGCGTCGCCTGGATGGACCATGAGTGGTCCACCACCTACCTCGATCCGTCTGCCGCCGGCTGGGACTGGACCGGCATCAACCTGGACGACGGCAGCGCACTGGTGGCCTTCAGGATTCGCCGGCGCAACCGCGACCCCGGCGTCGACACCCGCGATGATCCTGGCATCGACCCTGGCGCAGGCATCGTCTCCAGCCCCGGCGCTGATCCCGCTGCCCGTGCCGATCCTCTGTGGAGCTATTGCGCAGTTCGCCGTCCGGACGGCAGCACCGAACGGATCGCCACCATCGGTTTCGACGTGTTGCGGCGCTGGCGCTCCCCGCGAACGGAGGCTGTCTATCCGGTGTCGATGCAGCTTTCGCTACCCGGGCAAACCCTGCGACTGGAGCCGCTGTTCGACGATCAGGAACTCGACGGCCGCGCCTCGACCGGCACGGTGTACTGGGAGGGCGCGGTCCAGGTGCTCGACGAGACGGGCAGCCGGGTGGGCCTGGGCTACCTCGAGCTCACCGGCTACCACACGCCGCTGAAGCTCTGATCGAGTCGCCTTTGCGCGCTCAGCGCGCGCCGGCCGGGCGCCGGACGAAACGGCTGAGCTTGCGGTCCGCCAGATCTGCCGCCTCTGCCCGCACCGCCGCCGGCAGCTTGCTGACCAGGAACGGGATGCCCATCATCAGGATCGCGAGATCATCGGCCCAGCCGAACAGCAGCGCGAAATCCGGGAGGATGTCGATGGGGCTGAGCAGATAGAGAAAAAGGAACAGCGACGCGGTCTTGATGGACCTTGGCGTTGACGGATTGCGGAAGGCATACCAGAGAATCAGGGCCTCGCGGCCGGTGGCGCTGAACAGGCGGCGCAGACGAAGCATCCACAGCATGGGGTTCTCCTTGAAAGCCACCGGCAACCAGGAGCTTACTTGACCAGCTGGTTGATCTCGATGATCGGCAACAGTACCGCAAGAACGATCATGAGGACGATTGCCCCCATTATCAAGATCAGGATGGGCTCCAGCAGCGTCGTCATCGTCAGCGTGCGCCGCTCCACTTCCTGCGACATCGTCTGCGCTGCCCGCTCGAGCATCTCCGGCAGCTCTCCGGTCGCCTCGCCGCTGGCGATCATGTGGATCAGCATCGGCGGGAACTGCTTGCCCGCGCCGAGCGCCCGGGCCAGCGGCACGCCCTCCCGCACCCGCGCCAACGCGTCCAGCACGTTCGCCTTGAGCGCATCGTTGCCGAGGGTAGCGGAGCCCGCCTCCATGGCACGGATGAGAGGCACGCCGCTGCCGGTCAGGATGCTGAGGGTGGACGCAAACCGGGCGGTGTTGACGCCGCGGATCAGGCGCCCGAACATTGGCAGGCGCAGCAGGCGCTGGTGGAATGCGAGCCTCGCGGTGGGCGCCCTCAGGGAATAGCGGAAGGCGACCACGCCGGCGACCGCTGCTGCCAGCACCACCCAGCCGTAGACCCGCACGAAGCTGGATACCTCGATCAGCATAACCGTGAGCATCGGCAGTTTCTGTCGCGTCTGGTTGAACACGCCGACGACCTGCGGCACCACGTATGTCAGCAGCGCGACGATCACCGCCAGCGCGACGAACGTCACGATGGCTGGATAGGTGAAGGCCATCTTCACCTTCGACACCAGCGCGGTACGCGACTCGACATAGTCGGCCAGCTTGGCCATCACCGTCGCCAGGTCGCCGGACTGCTCGCCGGCGCCGATCAGCGCGCGGTAAGTGTCCGGAAAATCACGCGGAAACTTCGCCATCGCCTGCGACAGCGTCTGGCCGCCGACGACATCGCTCCTCACCGCCGCGAAACGCTCCCGCACCCGCGCCGATTCCGCCTGCTCGACCACCGCATTCAACGCCCGCTCCAGCGGCAGCCGCGCCGACAGCAGGCTCGCCAGCTGGCGGGTGCAGAGCGACAGGTCGGTGTCGCGCAGGCGCCCGCCGATCGCGATGCTGCCGCCGACCGCCTGCCGGTTCTCCAGCGCTTCGACTTCGAGCGGCGTCAGGCCGCGGTCGCGGATCATCGCACGCGCCTGGCGGGCCGAGTCGGCGTCGAGGATGCCCTTCTCGAACTTGCCGCTCGGATGGGCGGCCTGGAAACGGTACGCAGGCATGGCTCAGGTCAATCGCGGGTGACGCGCACGACTTCATCCAGCGATGTCACTCCCGCCTGCACCCAGCGCTGCCCATCATCACGCATCGAGCGGAAGCCGTTGCGCCGGGCCGACTCGCGCAGCGCCTCCTCGGACGCGCTGTTGTGGACCAGCCCGCGCAACTCGTCGTTGACGCTGACCAGCTCATAGATGCCGGTGCGGCCCTGGAATCCGGTCTTGTTGCAGGTAAGGCAACCGACGGCGCGCCAGCCGCCGGTGATCGGATCCGTTTCGCGGCATTGCGGACAGAGCTTGCGCACCAGCCGCTGGGCGACGATGCCGATCAGGCTCGACGACAGCAGAAACGGCTCGATCCCCATGTCGATCAGCCGGGTGACGGCAGACACCGAATCGTTGGTGTGCAGGGTCGCCAGCACCAGGTGGCCGGTCAGCGACGCCTGCACGGCGATCTGTGCCGTTTCGAGGTCGCGGATCTCACCGATCATCACCACGTCCGGGTCCTGGCGCAGGATCGAGCGCAGCGCCTTCGCGAACGTCATGTCGATCCGGGCGTTGACCTGGGTCTGGCCGATGCCGTCCAGGTCGTACTCGATCGGATCCTCTACCGTCAGGATGTTGGTGGTACTGGAATCGAGCCGCGACAGGGCGGCGTAGAGCGTGGTCGTCTTGCCCGAACCGGTCGGCCCGGTGACCAGCACGATCCCGTGGGGCTGCGCGATCAAGCGGTCGAAGGTAGTCAACGAGCCGCTCGCCATTCCCAGCTTGGCCAGGTCGAGCCGCCCTGCTTCCTTGTCGAGCAGCCGCAGCACTGCTCGCTCGCCGTGGCCGGTGGGCAGGGTGGAGACCCGAACGTCCATCGGCCGGCCGCCGATGCGAAGCGTGATCCGGCCGTCCTGCGGCAGGCGCTTCTCGGCAATGTCGAGTTGCGCCATGATCTTGATCCGGGACACCAGCGCGGCGTGCAGTTCGCGGCGGGGCTTGACCACGTCGCGCAGCGTGCCGTCGACCCTGAAGCGGACCATCGAGTAGCTCTCGAACGGCTCGATGTGGATGTCCGACGCCTGGTCCCGAGACGCCTGCGTCAGCAGCGCGTTGATCATGCGGATGATCGGCGCGTCGTCCTCGGACTCCAGCAGGTCCTCGATCTTCGGGATGTCCTGCATCAGCCGCGACAGGTCCAGGTCGCCGCCGACCTCGTCGACCACCGATGCCGCCGAGCCTTCCTGCTGGGCGTAGGCGCGGGAGATCGCCGCGGCCAGTTCCTGGCTACCCTTCTTCACCGGCACCAGCCGGTAAGGCAGCGTGCGCGACAACTCCGTCAGTGCGGTCAGCGGCGTCGCCTCTCCGATCCACACCTCCATGGCGTCGCCGCTCACGCCGGAGATCAATACCTGGTTTGTCCGCGCGAACCCGTAAGGAACGTAGCGGGAAGGAGAAATCGTTGCCATGATGCTAATGTCCGAGGTACTGCGCTCAGAACGGATGTGCGGGGACGGGCGTCGCAGGCCGATCCCTCAAAACTCGCCGCCGGGCGGCGTGAAG
>JACCRJ010000699.1 GCA_013813615.1 Lautropia sp.
TTCGGTGACGGTGGTGGTGGACCCGGCGGATTACCCGGCGGTGATCACGCAGCTGACCGGGCAGCAGAAGGTTTCTCCCGACCTGCGGTTCACTCTCGCGACCAAGGCCTTCGCGCATACAGCCCACTACGACGGCGCCATCGCCAACTACCTTTCCGCTATCTCGGCCGACGGCAGCCGCGCCGCCTTCCCGGACATCCTGAACCTGCAGCTGCACAAGGTGCAGACCTTGCGCTATGGGGAGAACCCCCATCAGGAAGCGGCCTTCTATCGCGATGCCACACCGCCGCCCGGTGCGCTGGCCAACTATCGGCAGCTGCAGGGCAAGGAGTTGTCCTACAACAATATCGCCGACGCGGACGCCGCCTGGGAATGCGTCAAGTCCTTCGATGCGCCGGCCTGCGTCATCGTCAAGCACGCCAACCCGTGCGGCGTCGCCGTCGGCGCGGATCCGCTGGTCTGTTACCAGCTGGCGCTTGCTACCGATCCCACCTCGGCCTTCGGCGGCATCATCGCCTTCAACCGGCCGGTGGATGAAGCGGCCGTCGCTGCCGTCGCCCGGCAGTTCGTGGAGGTGCTGATCGCCCCGGCCTTCTCGGACGAGGCGCTTGCGCTGATGAAGACCAGGCAGAACGTCCGGCTGCTGCAGATCGACTTCGCTTGCGCGGGCAACCGGATGGACCTGAAGCGGATCGGCGGCGGACTGCTGGTGCAGACGCCGGATGAAGGCGGGCTTCAGGCTTCGGCGTTGCGGGTCGTGACGCAGAAGCAGCCGACGCCGGCGCAGCTCGCGGACCTGCAGTTTGCCTGGCAGGTCGCCCGCTTCGTCAAGTCCAACGCGATCGTCTTCTGCCGCGACGGGCAGACGCTCGGCGTGGGCGCCGGCCAGATGAGCCGCATCGATTCCGCGCGCATCGCGGCCATCAAGGCGGAGAATGCCCGATTGAGCCTGCAGGGTTGCGCCGTCGCCTCGGACGCCTTCTTCCCTTTCAGGGACGGACTCGATGTAGTGGTGGATGCGGGCGCCACCGCCGTGATCCAGCCCGGCGGCTCGATGCGGGACCAGGAAGTCATCGACGCGGCCGACCAGCGGGGCGTCACCATGGTCTTCACCGGAGTCCGGCACTTCCGGCATTGACGGTCGCATGCGCATCCTCGGCATCGACCCGGGCCTCAGAGTTACCGGTTTCGGGTTGGTGGACTCCGACAAGGACAAGGTCACCTACCTCGCCAGCGGCGTCATCCGCACCGGCGTCGGCAGCCTGCCGGCGCGGCTGCAGAAGATCCACTACGGCATCGTCGAACTCGTCGAGGAGTACCGGCCCGACATCGCCGTTTGCGAGATCGTCTTCGTGAACGTCAATCCACGCTCGACGCTGCTGTTGGGGCAGGCACGCGGGGCAGCCATCGGAGCCCTCGTGAGCCGCTCGCTCGAGGTGCACGAATACACCGCCCTGCAGGTGAAGCAGGCGGTGGTCGGCTATGGCCGGGCCAACAAGAACCAGGTGCAGCTGATGGTGCAGCGGCTGCTGCTGCTGCCGGGCACGCCATCGCCGGATGCGGCCGACGCGCTCGCCTGCGCAGTCTGCCATGTGCATGCGGGCGCGATGATCAAGATGCTGGGCACCGGCATGCGGCGCGGCCGGGTCGTCGGCAGAGGGCCTTCGGGCATACTTAGAGGCTGACTTTTCGGGTCGCTGGAATGATTGGTCGTCTCGCGGGCATCCTGCTCGAAAAAAACCCACCTGAGATCGTCGTCGACGCCGGCGGCGTCGGCTATGAGGTCAGCGTGCCGATGAGCACGTTCTACGACTTGCCGGCGGCAGGGGCGAAGCTTGCGCTCTGGACGCACCTGGTGGTGCGCGAGGATGCTCAGCTGCTGTACGGCTTTCTCACCCAGCGCGAACGCGCCATCTTCCGCGAACTGATCCGCATTGCCGGGGTCGGCCCGCGCACCGCCCTTGCAGTGCTCTCGGGAATGACCACCAACGAACTGATCGAGGCGGTCGCCCGGCAGGAAGCGGCGCGGCTGGTCAAGGTACCGGGTATCGGGAAGAAAACCGCGGAAAGACTGCTGCTGGAGTTGAAGGGACGGTTGGCGCCGGAACTGGACGGCGCGCGCGCAGAGCACGCCGGTTCCCCCGCCGGCAGCGATATCCTGCGGGCGCTGATCGCGCTGGGCTATTCGGAGAAGGAGGCCGGCCTGGCGGTTCGCAGGCTGCCGCCAGACTGCAGCGTCAGCGATGGCATCAAGCAGGCGCTGCAGATGCTGGCAAAGGTCGCCTGACCGCCCGGCAGCGGTCAGCCGGGCAGCAGGCAAGCAGCAGCAGGAACCCGTGCAGCAACGGATCCGCAACCAACGAGCATCGACGACATGGCAATCGAGCACGACCGGTTGATCGCGGCCACCCCCGTCACCCCCTCCGAGGAGGTGGTGGACCGGGCCCTGCGGCCTCGCCGGC
>JACCRJ010000711.1 GCA_013813615.1 Lautropia sp.
GAACACGATCGGACCGTTGCGGTAGGTATGGCGACCGACGCGCCGCAAGCCGCCGCCCGCCGGCGCCATCACCAGGACCAGGATGAAGATGACGATCCCCGCGCCGATCGCCAGGGCGAACGACCCGACCGCGCCCGCGCCGAGAAACGCGGCGCCCAGGCCGCCGGCACCCGCGCCGAGAAACCGGCCGAGCATGGACGAGAGGACCGTACCCGCGACGAACGCAAACAGCAGCACCGGAAGGAAGGCGCCGATACCCCCACCCGTTTGCGCCGCTTCGCTTCTCTGCCAGGGAGCCGGCAATTCCTCGCCTTCGATGCGCGTCTGCAGATCCTGCAGCCCCGCCTGAATTCCGCCGAAATAATCCTGACGGCGAAAATGCGGACTGATCGACTCGTCGATGATCCGCTTGGCGATGCCGTCCGGAATGGCGCCTTCGAGCCCGTAGCCGACCTCGATCCGAAGCTTTCGGTCCTGCTTGGCGATCAGCAGCAGCACGCCGTCATCCACCGTTGGCGCAGCCGGCTCGCCGGAGGCGGGCTGCGCGCGACGCTGGCCGCGCCCGAGCTTCCATTGCTCCACCACCCGGATGCTGTACTGCTCGATCGCTTCCGGCTGCGTCGTCTGCACCATCAGCACCACGACCTGAGCGCCCTTCTTCTGCTCGAGCGCCGCCAGCATGGCCTCGAGCGACTGCACTTGCTGCGGGTTCAGCGTGCCGGTCAGGTCCGTCACCCGTCCCCGCAGGGGCGGCACCGGCTGCAATTCCTGTGCGGCAACCGCTGTCGGCAGCAGGCTGCCGAGCAACAGGAACAGGAGCAGAAGGATGCTGGGCACGGCCTCGGAAAGCCCGTTCGGTTACTTGGGCGCGGGTGCCGCAGGGGCGCCGAAATCCACCGTCGGCGGCCGGGAGATCGCCTGCTCGTTTTCCACCGTGAACTGCGGCTTCTGGTCGTACCCGAAGACCATCGCCGTCAGGTTGACGGGAAACTGACGGATCATCACGTTATAGGCGTTGACCGTATCGATGAAGCGCTTGCGGGCGACGGTGATGCGGTTCTCCGTTCCCGCGAGTTCGGCCTGAAGTTCGCGGAAGTTCTGGTCCGACTTGAGTTGAGGGTAGTTCTCCGCGACCACCAACAGGCGCGACAAGGCGCTGCCCATGCTCGCCTGCGCCGATTCGAACTGCTTCAGTGAGCCCGGATCGCCGGGATTCACCTGGACCTGCCCGACCCGCGAGCGGGCCTCGGTAACCTGGATCAGGACCTCCTTCTCCTGGGCGGCATAACCTTTGACGGTGTTCACGAGGTTGGGGATCAGGTCGGCTCGCCGCTGATACTGGTTCACCACCTCCGCCCACGCCTGCTTGGTCCCTTCATCCGAGCTCTGGATGCTGTTGTAGCCGCAGCCGGAAAGCGCCGCCAGCACCAGCATGAGCATCAGTCCGTGCAGGAGCCGGCCTGGACCGGCGCCAGCACCGGCGCGGTCGATGGGCAGTGGGGCAGTCGAAACGCAACGGGTAGTCACCGTATGTTCTCCTTGTTCGTGCAGGTGGCGAAGCGCGCGAAGCGATCGCGCAAAGCTACCGCCAGGCCCATCGCTCCCGTCAAGATGGCGACGATTGCAGCAATTGCAACGATGGTAGCGTTCGTCAACGAGTGACGTTGCAATCGCCATGCCCTTCTCGATACCCTACCAGGCGCCTGCCGGTGAAGGATAATCCGGGGATGCGCGCCATGCCCGCCCTGCCTGCCCCGTCCCTGCCTGTCGTCGCAGCCTTGCGGAGCGTGCCCGCCCTTCTGTTAGCCCTTCTGTTAGCCCTTCTGTTCGCCCTTCTGTTCGCCCTTGTGTTCGCGCTACTGACGATGCCGTTGTCGGCGGCTGAAGCGCCTGCCGCGCCGATACCGACTGGCGCCGCCGATGCCCCGGCCGCAGATGGCGGGCAGCCCACGACCCGGGCGCTGGCAGCCTACGAGGCTGGTGAAACCGAGGAAGCGCAGCGCCTGTTCCTGCTGTCGGCGCGAGCCGGTAACGCGCTTGCCGCCTACAACGCCGCCGTGATCCGGCTCAACGACGAAAGCGCCACGCCCGACGAGCAGGCGGCGCTGGCGCTGCTGCTGCAGAGTGCCCAGGCTGGCTTCGCCACCGCGCAGCACATGCTCGGCACCCTCTTCGAGAACGGCCAGTTCCTGCCGGTCTCTCAGGAGCAGGCCGTGAAGTGGTATCGCCTCGCCGCGGAACAGGGCGTAGCCGATGCCCAGGCCGCGCTCGCCACGCAGTACTACCTCGGCCGGGGAGCCGCCCGCGACTTGGCGGAGGCTGCGCGCTGGTACGCGATGGCAGCCGAGGCCGGTGATGCCGGCGCCCAGTACATCCTCGCGTCGATGTACGAGAAGGGCCTCGGCGTGGTGGCGGACCTCGAGGAGGCGCTCGCCTGGTACAACTCGGCGGCGCGCCAGGGCGACCTCGCCGCGCAATACAAGGCCAGGGAGGTGGTGGAACGACTCGCTGCCGAACGGCAGTGAGCCGGACCACGGATTGCGCTGCGCGCCGCGCCCTGGCCGCGGAGGGTGGGGCCAGGCTGCGGACAGCCGCTAGCGGCGGCGCAGGCCGGCGTGCACTTTCCTGAACTTCAACAGCTTGGGCGCGACCACCATCGTGCAGTAGCCCTGGCTAGGATGCTGCTCGAAGTAGCGGTGGTGGCTGGCCTCCGCTG
>JACCRJ010000006.1 GCA_013813615.1 Lautropia sp.
GAACGGCCGCGGCAGACCGAACGGAAAGTCGCAACCCGCCACCCAGGTGTCCGGCACGGCAAGCCACCGCTCGAAGTCACCCAGCGTGGCCAGGCGCAGATGCTCGCGGATATGAAGCACATCGGGAGCGCCGTCCGGCAGCGGGTTCTCCACCAGGTGCCCGAGCGTCAGGGTGATCGGCTTGCGCACACGCGGCGCGCTGCTGAAGTCGATGCCGACGATCTTCATCGGGCATTCAGGAAGCGGTTCAGCAGGCGTCCGGCGAAGCGATTCAGGTCGCTCGCGGCGCGGCGCCGCCGGGTGTTCTCCGCGCAAGCTCCTCGATCGCCTTCACGTTGGTCCAGGAGAAGCAGCGCGGCGCCGCCTGGTCCCAAGGCAGCCACTGGTAGCGCAGGTGCTCGCGCGGCGCCAGGACGATCGGCAACGGTGCAGGCACTTCCAGCGCAAAGACGTGCTCGAGATTGTGAGTGACGCCCTCCTCGTACCGATGGCGCCAATGGGCGAAAATCTCGAACCGGTTGGTGAGCTGCAGGTCGGCGAGGCGGTAGTCGGCGGTGTCGAGTCCGGTCTCTTCCATCACCTCGCGACGGCAGGTCTGCAGCAGCGATTCCTCCGGCGAGTCCTTGCTGCCGGTGACCGATTGCCAGAAACCGGGATGGTCGGCCCGCTCCAGCAGCAGCACCTGGAGGTCGGGCGAGTGGATGACCACCAGCACCGACTCCGGAATCTTCCGTCGCCGAGGCTGGGCTCCCGATTCAGCCGCCTGGAGGCCTGGCATCCGTTGCGCGCAGCCGGATGTGAAGCTCGCGCAGCTGCTTCTCGTCGACCGAGGACGGCGCGTGAGTCAGAAGGTCCTGCGCCCGCTGCGTCTTCGGGAAGGCGATGACGTCGCGGATGGATTCCGCGCCGGCCATCATCGTCACGATGCGATCCAGGCCGAAGGCGATGCCGCCGTGGGGCGGTGCGCCGTACTGCAGGGCGTCCAGCAGGAAGCCGAACTTCTCCTGCGCCTCCTCCGGGCCGATCTTCAGCGCCCGGAACACCTTGCTCTGCACGTCCTCCCGATGGATACGGACGGAACCGCCGCCGATTTCCCAACCGTTCAGCACCATGTCGTAAGCCTTTGCGAGGCAGCTGCCGGGATCGGTTTCCAGCTTATCCTCATGGCCGTCCTTCGGCGCGGTGAACGGATGATGCAGCGCCGACCACCGGTCGTTCTCGTCGTCGTACTCGAACATCGGGAAGTCCACCACCCAGAGCGGCCGCCACTCGCTCTCCAGCAGGCCTTGCGCCTTGCCGAACTCCGAATGGCCGATCTTGCTGCGCAGCGCTCCCATCGCGTCGTTGACGACCTTGGCGCTGTCGGCGCCGAAGAAGATCAGGTCGCCGTTCACCGCCCCGGTGCGCGTGAGGATCTCGTTGAGAGCGGCGTCGTGCAGGTTCTTGACGATCGGCGACTGCAGGCCTTCTCGGCCACGGGATGCATCGTTGACCTTGATGTACGCGAGTCCTCGCGCGCCGTAGATGCCGACGAACTGGGTGTAGGCGTCGATCTCGCTGCGGCTCATGTCGGCGCCGCCCGGCACGCGCAAGGCCACTACCCTGCCCTTCTCCATGTTGGCCGGACCGGAGAAGACCTTGAACTCCACCGCCTTCATCGCGTCGGTCAGTTCGGTCAGCTTGAGCTTGACCCTCATGTCGGGCTTGTCGGAGCCGTAGAGGCGCATCGCCTCCTGGTAGCTCATCATCGGGAACCGGCCGGGCAACCGAACGTCGAGCACCTGGCGGAAGATGGTGCGGATCATCTCCTCGAAGATGTCCCGGATCTCCGGCTCGCCCAGAAACGATGTCTCGCAGTCGATCTGCGTGAACTCCGGCTGCCGGTCCGCGCGCAGGTCCTCGTCACGGAAGCACTTCACGATCTGGTAGTAGCGGTCGAAGCCGGCCACCATCAGCAGCTGCTTGAACAACTGCGGGGACTGCGGCAGCGCGAAAAACATCCCGGCATTGACCCGCGACGGCACCAGGTAGTCGCGCGCGCCTTCGGGCGTCGACTTGGTCAGCATCGGCGTCTCGATGTCGATGAAACCGAGCGCGTCCAGGTACCGGCGGGTCTCCATCGTCACCCGATACCGCAGCATCAGATTCTCCTGCATCTGCGAGCGGCGCAGATCCAGAACCCGGTGGGTCAGCCGCGTCGTCTCCGAAAGGTTCTCGTCGTCCAGCTGAAAGGGCGGCGTCACCGATGCGTTCAGGATTTCGATCTCCTGACACAGGACTTCCACCTGGCCGCTGCGCAGGCCGTCGTTCTCGGTGCCGCCCGGACGGCGCCGGACCTTGCCGACGACCCTGACGCAGTACTCGTTCCTGATCCGCTCGGCGGTCTCGAAGGTTTGCTCCACATCCGGGTCGCAGACGACCTGGGCCAGACCCTCACGGTCACGCAGGTCGATGAAGATGACTCCGCCGTGATCGCGGCGACGATGCACCCAGCCGAAGAGAGTGACCTGCTTGTCGAGGTGCTCGAGCGAGACCAGTCCAACATAACAACTACGCATGACTCGATTCTCCAGGAGATCCGCGCCGCGACACGGTGCGCGTGCGGATCTCGTCTTTCATGACGGGGCTGACGACCCCCATCGAAACAATGTACTTGAGCGCGGCGTCGACGGTCATGTCCAGCTCGACCGTCTCATCCTTGCGCACCATCAGGAAGAACCCGGACGTCGGATTCGGCGTGGTCGGCACGTAGACCGACACCAGGTCGTCGGTGGCCTGGCCAAGCGCTTCGTGCAGGTCTTCGGTGGGGACACCGGTAAGGAACGCGATGGTCCAGGAGCCCTTGCGCGGGTACTCGACCAGCAATGCCTTGCTAAAGGCATTGCCGTTGGGAGACAGGATGGTGTCGCTGACCTGCTTGACGCTGGAGTAGATGCTCCGGACGATCGGGATCCGGCTCAGGACCCGCTCGCCCCAGCCGACCAGCCTGCCGCCGACCAGGTTGGCCGTCAGCACTCCGGTCGCGAAGATGATCAGCAGGGTGAGGATGGCGCCCAGCCCGGGAATGTCGTGGCCGATGAACACCCGCGGGTTCCAGCGCGCCGGCAGCAGCGCCAGGCTCTGGTCCATGGTGCTCACGATCAGGCTCAGGACCCAGAGCGTGATGCCGATGGGAACCCAGAGGACCAGCCCGGTGACGAAGTACCGCTTCAACATGAGAAACCTCGTCCGGACTGAAAACGCATCAGGGAGCGGACCGGCTGCAGCCGGTCAGCCAGCGCTGGATCCGCCGCCCGTGTTGCTGGTGGAGCCGGAGGTGCCGCTTCCCTTGGCTGCCGGCTTGGCTGCCGGCTTGGTTGCCGGCGCCGCCGCGGGCGCGGTGCCTGCGGCGCCAGCGCCGTTGGTGGAGGCGGCGTCGGACTTGCCCTGCGACGTCCCATCGGACTTCCTGTCGCCCGTCTCCTTGCCCGCACCCGTCTCCTTGCCCGCGCCGGCCTCCTTGCTCGCGCCTGCCTCCTTGCCGTCGGACTTGCCCTCGCCGCTCTCGCCGGCGGGTTGGGTGTTGCCGGCCTCCGCGACGTCCGCCTTCTTGCCGTTGTCACGAAAATCGGTGGCATACCAGCCGGTGCCTTTCAACTGGAAGGCCGGCGCGGACAGCTGTTTCGCGAACGCGTCGGCACCACAGGAAGGGCAGATGGTCAGCGCGGAGTCGGACATCTTCTGCAACACGTCCTTGCGAAGTCCGCAGGCGTCGCAACGGTAGGCGTAAATCGGCATGATCTGCTACGGGTTCGAATTCGGGTTGGCGTTCGGGTTTACGGCGGTATGCGGTGCTGATAGCGGGTACCGATGGCGACTAGTAAATGGGGACGCCCGCGGCGCATGTCAAGGCGCCGCAGAACCTTGAATTATAGGGGTTTTCTTCGAGGCCCCCGACCGCCCCGGCCCGTGAAGTAGTTCACGCTCGTTCCGGCGAATCGACCGCTCATGGCGTGGAAGCGGTCGATGATCCGCCGGATGCAGGCAACGTGCCGGCCGGATCGATATGATTCTGCCAATCCAATGCCGCATCCCCGATCCAGCCCGAACCGACGCACCCAGGAGAAGAAGTGAACAAAGCCAAGGCCGGCGAGCCGGGCCTCAAGCTGCAGACGAAGTCCGCGCCGCTGCGGGCAAGCTTCGGTGACGCGCCCCCTCCGCCACCGAGCAAGGGCCGCGAGCCGCTCGACGCCGCCGGCAAGGCGCTGATGGAGCAACTGGCCGGAAAGCTGTGCCTGCGGATGACGGCGCGGGACTTTCCCCACGTCATCAACAAGCTGGCTCCGTTCGGTTACCAGCCGCAACGGATGGTGGACTGCGTGGACGACCTGCTGATCGACGACCGGCCGAACCGCGACGGATTTCCGTTCGCGGTGGTCGCCGAGTTGTCCGAGCTGCGCGCCTTCTACGCGCGCCTGCCCCGCTACTAAGCAGCCGAGCCGCGATCCCGAAC
>JACCRJ010000020.1 GCA_013813615.1 Lautropia sp.
AAGGACCGGCACCCTAGAAGTTTCCAAGGAACCACTCCTTCATGCGTCGCATCGTGTCCTTGAACGAACCCGATTGCTCCGCAACCTTGCGCCCCCGCAACCGGATCTGCCGAGCTTCCTCGAGCAGTCCCATGGCGGTGGCAAATCTTGGCGTCCGCACCACGTCGGCAAGCGGACCGTCGTACGCCGGCGCGCCCACGCGAACCGGCTTCAGGAAAATGTCTTCGGCAAGCTCCGACATGCCCGGCAGCAGGCTCGAGCCGCCGGTGATGACGATGCCGGAGGACAGCGCCTCCTCGTAGCCCGACTCGCGGATCGTCTGCTGAACCATCGAGAACAGTTCCTCGACCCGAGGCTCGATCACGGCGGCGAGCGCCTGCTTCGACAGCGAGCGCGGGCCGCGGTCGCCGATGCCGGGAACCTCGATCTTGTCGTTCGGGTTGGCCAGCACCTGCTTGGCGAGGCCGTGGCGCAGCTTGATGTCCTCGGCGTCCGCCGTCGGCGTGCGCAACGCCATGGCGATGTCGTTGGTGATCTGGTCGCCGGCAACCGCCAGCACCGCCGAATGCCGGATCGCGCCGCCGACGAACACTACGATGTCGGTGGTGCCGCCGCCGATGTCGACCAGCGCAACCCCAAGTTCCTTCTCGTCGGCCGTCAGGACCGAACTGCTCGAGGCGAGCGGCTGCAGGATCAGGTCCTGCACCTCGAGGCCGCAGCGGCGCACGCATTTGATGATGTTCTGCACCGCGGAGACGGCGCCGGTGACGATATGCACCTTCACGTCCAGGCGCACGCCGCTCATGCCGACCGGCTCGCGGATGTCCTCCTGCCCGTCAATGATGTATTCCTGCGGCAGCACATGGAGGATCTGCTGGTCGGTCGGGATGTTCACCGCTTTGGCGGTCTCGGTCACCCGCAGCACGTCCGCCTCGGTGACCTCCTTGTCCTTGATAGCCACCATGCCGATCGAGTTGAAGCTGCGGATGTGGCTGCCGGCGATGCCGGTCACCACCGTGCGGATCTTGTAGCTCGCCATCAGTTCGGCTTCTTCCAGGGCGGCCTGGATCGACGCCACCGTCTTCTCGATGTCGACGACGACGCCCTTCTTCAATCCCCTGGACTCGTGCTGGCCGATGCCGACGACCTCGTACTCGCCGTCGCTGTGCATCTCGGCCACGATCGTCACCACTTTCGAGGTACCGATGTCCAGGCCAACCAGCAGATCCTTACTCTCTCTCGTCATGGTCGCCTGGCGATTTCCCTGCTGTTGCGCTCGCTGCGTTCGCGTCCTTCCTGATCCAGTACGCCCGGCGCCCTGACGGCAAAGCCGTGGGGATAGCGCAGGTCCACCACTTCGGTGCGCTGGTTGAGCCGCGCCTGCACCGTCGGATGCACTGCTACCCAGCGGGCGATGCGGTCGTTGACGGCAACCCCCTCGTCGCGGCCGATCAGCAGCGTGAGGCCGTTGTCGAGCCGCGCAGACCACGCCTGCCGATCCGACAGGCTGACCATGTGCGGCATCAACGCCAGCGGCTTGAGCTGCTGGATCAGCTCCGCATAGCGGCGGGTGACGATGCCCTGCGTCCCTTCCGGGCCCGCGAATTCGAGCAGCGACTCGCGGTTCTCGACCTCTTCCGGATTCACGCCGAACAGTTCCCCGAAGGTGTTCACGAACCGGCCGTCGCCCCACTGCGCGAGCGGACGGTGCTCCTCGATTGCGATGAACAGCCGGTTGGGCCAGACCCGGCGCACCTGCGCGCGGCGCACCCAGGGAGCCTCCTCGAAGGCCTGGCGCACCCGGGCCAGGTCGATGGTGAAGAAGTTGCCGCGGAACTCGCTCAGGCTCGCGGCGCGCAAGGCCTCCACGCTGACGTGGTCGAGCCGGGCGCCCGCCACCGGGCCGATCTCGATCGACTTCAGGTCGAACACCTGGCGGTTGGCCAGCCACCAGATGCTGGTACCGGCCAGGCAGACGAAGGCCACCATCATCAGGCCGTTGGCGATGGTGTTGAGCGCGCGCGCGTCCTGCCAGAGCGTCACGGCTGCGCCTCCCGGGGGCGGTGAACCTTCAGCGACGCCGACGCGCTGATCGCGAGCACCAGGTCCTCGTAGGACAGACCGACCGCCCGCGCGGCCATCGGCACCAGCGAGTGACCGGTCATGCCGGGCGCCGTGTTGACTTCCAGCAGATAGGGCTTGTCATCGCGCGCTGAGAGCATGAAATCGACCCGCCCCCAGCCTTCGCAGCCGATGGCCTGGTAGGCGGCCACCGCGATCCTGCCGATCTCGCTGGCAGCGGCCTGCGGCAGCGGCGCCGGGCAAAGGTACTTCGTGTCGTCGGAGAAGTACTTGTTCTGGTAGTCGTAGTTACCCTGCGGTGCCCGGATCTCGACGATCGGCAGCGCCACCGCCTGGCCGCCGGAGCCCAGCACCGCCACCGTCAGCTCCCGGCCGTCGATGAACTGCTCGGCCATGACGTCGCGGTCCAGGCGTGCCGCAGCCTCGTACGCCGGGGTCAGTTCGTCGGCGGCGGCCACCTTGGTGATGCCGATGGTGGAGCCTTCGTGCGGCGGCTTCACGATCAGCGGCAGTCCCGGGTACTGCACTACCGTGTCGAGGTGGTCGACACCGGTGATGGTCAGGTAGCGCGGCGTCGGCAGGCCCTGAGCGATCCAGATCTGCTTGGTGCGCACCTTGTCCATGCCGATCGCCGACGCCATCACGCCGGAGCCGGTATAAGGGATTCCCAGCAACTCGAGCGCGCCCTGGATGGTGCCGTCTTCGCCATAGCGGCCGTGCAGCGCGATGAAGGCGCGGGCGTAGCCGCCGTCCTGCAGCGACTGCAGCGACTCGCCGGCCGGGTCGAAGGCGTGGGCGTCGACGCCCCGGCTGCGAAGCGCCTGAAGCACGCCGTTGCCGGACATCAGCGACACCTCGCGCTCCGAGGAACGGCCACCCATCAGCACCGCGACCTTGCCGAGCGACTGCGGATCGGGGACTGCGAAGGCGGCTGCCTGCGCCATGGCTTGCGCTTGAATCTGATCAGACACTGGCTGCTCCCTTGAGCAGGCCGGGCACCCGGCCGATGGTGCCGGCGCCCATCGTGATGACGACGTCGCCGCGGTGCGCGGCACGCTGGATTTCCGCCGGCAGGTCGCCGATCGATTCGACGAAGATCGGCTCGAGCCGCCCGGTCAGGCGCAGCGACCGGGCGAGGGAGCGCCCATCGGCCGCGGCGATCGGCGCCTCGCCCGCCGGATAAACTTCGGTCAGCAGCAGACTATCGACCGTCGAGAGCACGCGCACGAAGTCCTCGAACAGGTCCCGTGTGCGCGAATAGCGATGCGGCTGAAAGGCCACCACCATGCGCCGGCCCGGGAATGCGCCGCGCGCGGCCGCCAGCGTCGCCTCCATTTCCACCGGATGGTGGCCGTAGTCGTCGATCAGGGTGAACGTCCCCTCCTGGCCTCCGGTGATCGGGATCTCGCCGTAACGCTCGAAGCGCCGCGCGACGCCGTGGAATTCGCCGAGGGCCGCGACGATGGCCTCGTCCGGTGCGCCCAGTTCGTCGGCTACCGCGATCGCGGCCAGCGCGTTGCGCACGTTGTGCTCGCCGGCGAGGTTGAGCGCCACGTCCAGCGGCGCCTCGCCTTCGCGCAGGACGGTGAACCGCATCCGCTCGCCGTCGGTGCGCACGTCGACCGCCCGGACCTGGGCGTCGGCGTTCAAACCGTAGGTGATCATCGGCTTGGACACGAACGGCATGATCTCGCGCACGTGGCGGTCGTCGACGCAGAGCACCGCAGCGCCGTAGAACGGCAGATGGTGCAGGAACTCGATGAACGCGTGCTTGAGGCGCGCCATGTCGTGACCGTAGGTGTCCATATGGTCGGCGTCGATGTTGGTGATCACCGAGATCATCGGCACCAGGTTGAGGAACGATCCGTCAGACTCGTCCGCCTCGACCACGATGTAGTCGCCGTTGCCCAGTCTCGCGTTGACGCCGGCGCTGTTGAGCCGGCCGCCGATCACGAACGTCGGATCGAGCCCGGCCCGCGCCAGCACGCTGGCGACCAGGCTGGTGGTCGTCGTCTTGCCGTGGGTGCCGGCGATCGCGATTCCCTGCTTGAGCTTCATCAACTCGGCCAGCATCAGCGCCCGCGGCACCACCGGCAGGCGCTTCACGCGTGCCGTCCGCACTTCCGGGTTGTCGGACTGGAGCGCGCTCGATGTCACCACCACGTCCGCGCCGGCGACGTTGCGTGCGTCGTGGCCGACCTGGATCGACGCGCCGAGGTCGCGCAGCCGCTGCAGCACCGGCGACTCGACCAGGTCGGAGCCGCTCACCTGGTAGCCGAGGTTGAGCAGCACTTCCGCAATGCCTGACATGCCGGCGCCGCCGATACCGACGAAGTGGATCTGCTTGACCTTGTGCTTCATGCGGCCACCGTCCCCCTCGCCACGGCTTCGCAGACGTCGGCCACCCGGCCGGTGGCATCCGGCTTGCCGAGCGCACGCGCCTTCGCCGCCATCGTCGCCAGCGCCGTGCGGTTC
>JACCRJ010000025.1 GCA_013813615.1 Lautropia sp.
CGCCTGCGCCGCTGACGAGGCAGGGGGCTGAGCAGGCGACGGTGCGGCCGGCGCCGCGGGCTGGGCTGCCCCGCTTTCGGCAGGCTCGAGCGTGCCGATCAGGCTGCCCTTGGCAATCTTGTCGCCGACCTTGACCGTGAGCTCCTGCAGCCTGCCGGCGGCGGGGCTGGGGATTTCCATCGAGGCTTTGTCGGATTCGACGGTGATCAGGCTCTGCTCGAGCGCGATCTCGTCTCCCGGCTTGATCAGGACCTCGATGACTTCCACCTCGGAGAAGTCCCCTATGTCGGGCACTGCAATTTCAATCACGCTCATGGACGCCACGCTGTCTCGTTATCGTTATTGCCACTTCTGCGACCGGCCAGGCCGAAAAAGCCGCCCCGGTCCTGCCGGCGGGTTCGCCGTACGGCCCACGCCGTCAGGCATAGGCCGGGTTCGCCTTGTCCGGGTTGAGTCCGTAACGCTTCACGGCTTCGGCCACCTTGGCCGCCGGCATCCTGCCCTCTTCCGACAGGGCCTTGAGCGCCGCCAGGACCACGAAGTGGCGGTTCACCTCGAAATGCTCCCGCAACTTGGCGCGAAAATCGGAGCGGCCGAAGCCGTCGGTACCAAGTGTTGTGTAGCTGCGGCCCTTGGGGATGAACGGGCGGATCTGATCGGAGAAGATCTTCATGTAATCGGTCGATGCGACCACCGGACCCTGGGTCTTCTCCAGCTGCTGCGTGGCGAACGGGAGTTTTGCCTTCTCCGACGGATGCAGGAGATTCCAGCGCTCGCAATCCAGGCCTTCGCGGCGCAATTCGGTGAAGCTCGGCACGCTCCAGACGTCCGCGGCGACGCCCCAGTCCGACTGGAGCAGCTCCGCCGCCGCGAGCACTTCCCGCAGGATCACGCCGCAGCCCAGCAGCTGGACGCTCGGCGCATCCTTGCCGGCCTTGCCGCCGGCCCGGGTCGCCGGCTTGAACAGATACATGCCCTTGATGATGTTCTTTTCGTCCCCGGCGTTCAGGCCGGGGTGGGCATAGTTCTCGTTCATCACCGTCAGGTAGTAGAAGACATTCTCCTGGTCCTGCACCATCCGCCGCAGCCCGTGCTGGATGATGACCGCCAGCTCGTGCGCGAAGGTCGGGTCGTACGAGACGCAGTTCGGAATGGTCGACGAGAGCACGTGGCTGTGGCCGTCCTCATGCTGCAGGCCCTCGCCGTTCAAGGTGGTCCGCCCGGAAGTGCCGCCGAGCAGGAAACCGCGCGCCTGCATGTCCCCGGCCGCCCAGGCGAGGTCGCCGATCCGCTGGAACCCGAACATCGAGTAGTAGATGTAGAACGGGATCATGATGCGGTTGTTCGTCGAGTACGACGTCGCGGCTGCGATCCAGGAGCTGAACGCGCCCGGCTCGTTGATGCCCTCCTCCAGTATCTGGCCCTTGGCGTCCTCCTTGTAGTACATCACCTGGTCCTTGTCGACCGGCGTGTACATCTGGCCGCCAGGCGCGTAGATCGCCAGCTGCCGGAACATGCCTTCCATGCCGAAGGTCCTCGCCTCATCCGGGACGATCGGCACCACCCGCGCGCCGATCGCCTTGTCGCGGGTGAGCAGCGTGAGCATCCTCACGAAGGCCTGGGTGGTAGAGATTTCCCGTCCGGCGGCGGTGGGGTCCAACACCGAACGGAAGGCATCCAGATCCGGAACCTTGAGCTTCTCGTCCGCCTGCCTGCGGCGGGTGGGCAGGGAGCCGCCCAGCGCCTTGCGCCGCGCGAGCATGTACTGCAACTCCGGCGAGTCCTGCGCGGGCTTGTAGAACGGAATCTCCTCGAGCTTGTCGTCGGGGATCGGAATGTTGAAGCGATCGCGGAATTCCCGAATCGCGTCGGTGTCGAGCTTCTTCAACTGGTGCGTGGGGTTCTTGGCCTCGCCGGCACGGCCCATGCCGTAGCCTTTCACCGTCTTGGCCAGGATCACCGTCGGCTGTCCGGTGGTGTTGGCGGCGGCGTGGAACGCCGCGTACACCTTGTGCGGATCGTGGCCGCCGCGGTTGAGTCGCCAGACGTCCTCGTCGGTCATCCGCGAGACCATCTCCAGCAGCTTCGGATGCTTGCCGAAGAAGTGCTTTCGAACGTAAGCTCCGTCGTTGGCCTTGCAGGCCTGGTACTCGCCGTCGAGCGTCTCGCTCATGACGCGGCGCAGGATGCCGTCGGTATCCCGGGCCAGCAGCGGGTCCCAGTAGGAACCCCAGATCAGCTTGATCACGTTCCAGCCGGCACCCCGGAAGTCGCCTTCCAGTTCCTGGATGATCTTGCCGTTGCCCCGCACCGGCCCGTCCAGCCGCTGCAGGTTGCAGTTGATGATGAAGATCAGGTTGTCCAGGTTTTCCCGCGCCGCCAGGCCGATCGCCCCCCGCGATTCCGGTTCGTCCATCTCCCCGTCGCCGCAAAATACCCAGACCTTGCGATTGCTGGTGTCCGCAATGCCACGGGCGTGCAGGTACTTGAGGAACCTGGCCTGGTAGATGGCCATGAGCGGGCCGAGGCCCATCGACACGGTGGGGAACTGCCAGAAGTCCGGCATCAGCTTCGGGTGCGGGTAGGACGAGAGGCCTTTGCCGTCCACTTCCTGGCGAAAGTTCTCGAGCTGTTCTTCCGTCAGGCGTCCTTCCAGGAAAGCACGGCCGTAGATGCCGGGCGAACTATGGCCCTGGAAGTAGACGAGATCGCCTCCGTGACCCTCATGGGGCGCATGCCAGAAATGGTTCATGCCGGTGCCGATCATGGTGGCCAGCGACGCGAACGAGGCCAGGTGACCGCCGAGGTCACCTCCGTCCGGAGGACTCAGCTTGTTGGCGCGGACCACCATGGCCATGGCGTTCCAGCGCACGAAGCTGCGGATGCGCTCTTCGTACTCCGCGTTGCCGGGCGACGGTACCTCCAGCTGGGTCGGAATGGTGTTGACGTACCCGGTGGTGTTGGAGAACGGGATGTTGGCTCCCGAGCGCCGGGCCACGTCCAGCAACTGCTCGAGGAGGAAATGGGCGCGCTCCGGGCCTTCCCGCTCGATGACCGTCTCCAGCGCATCCTGCCATTCACGGGTTTCGATGGGATCCCGGTCCGCGGGGTCGTTTGCAGCCGGCAGGCTCTGCGGGATGGCAGCCATGGGTGTCCTCCTCCGTGAATTTCACGGCATTCTAGGAAGCGGCACTCCAAATGACAAGAAAAATTTCCGTCTGATGGGATGATTTTTCGTATTACGGTAAATAAGCGATCCTGTTGCTACCTTTACCCGCGTCGGAGCCGGCTTCCAAGCCACCGAATTGCCAAAAGCGGTGCGGCGGGCAGCCATCGGCAGCAACCGACACTTGTGCAGTCCGCCCCCTGCCGGCTGCGTCGTTTCTTCCCACAAGAGGGACAATCCCGAACTGACACGCCGGCGGGCGCCGGCCACAATGGAGCCGCATCATTTCGATTCCTTCCATGTCCAAGAGAACGGCCTTTCGCTCTGCTGCATCCGAGTGGCGCGTCTGGCGTTTCCTTGGGCTCGCCCATCTTTCGGGCATCCTGATCTTCCTGGGAGTGATGACGGGTTTCCTGTGGTACGTGGAGCGGGTGGAAAAACGCGAGCGGCAGGAAGCGCTGCATCGGGACATCGAATGGGCGCAGCAATCACTGCGCCTGAACCTTCGCGAGGCCCGCGACATCCTGGCGAGATCCGCCCCCGTGTGGGTCGCCGTGCCCGGCACCGAAGTCGTCGACCTGAGCGCGCCGCGCGACTACCTGGCGAGCGACCCGCAGGCCTTGTACATGGCATTCGCCGACCCCGGCCGGGTCATCCAGTGGGCAATCAACGCACCGGGGATCGCGCCGGCGCGAGGCCGGCGC
>JACCRJ010000075.1 GCA_013813615.1 Lautropia sp.
GGCTGACCCGCCGTTCGGCGGGCTGACGACGGTCGCGCCGGGCAAGCTTGCGCATCTCTTCATGTCGCCCGGGCCGATCTTCGATCCCGAGGGTCCCGGCCCGGATCCCTGGCGGGTGGTGCGGGCCCTGTGGGCGGCCGGCGTGCGGCCGGGCCAGGTGCTGCAGAACTGCTTTGGCTATCACCTGACGCCCGGCGCATGGATGATCGACCACGCTGCCCGCAAGCTGGGATGCGCCGTCATTCCGGCGGGCACCGGCCAGACCGAGCAGCAGATCGAAGTGATCCGCATGCTGCGGCCGGACGCCTACGTCGGCACCCCGAGCTTTTTGCGCATCATCATCGAGAAGGCACAGCAGCTCGAACTGGACATCTCAAACCTGAAGCGCGCGCTGCTCGCCGCCGAGGCCTTGCCCGCGAGCCTGCGGCAATGGTTCCTGGAGCACGGTGTCGAGACGGTGCTGCAGTGGTACGGCACGGCGGACCTGGGCTGCGTCGCCTACGAGTCGGAAGCCCAGGACGGCATGATCCTGGAAGAGGACCTGCTGCTGGAGATCGTGCGTCCGGGCACCGGCGATCCGGTACCGGACGGCGAGATCGGTGAAATCGTGATCACCAGCTTCAATCCCTGCTATCCGATGATCCGCTTCGGCACTGGCGACCTGTCCGCCGTCATGGGCGGGACCTCACCCTGCGGCCGCACGAATATCCGCATCAAGGGTTGGCTGGGTCGGGCCGACCAGGTGACCAAGGTGCGCGGCCTGTTCGTGCATCCGCAGCAGGTCGCTGCTGTCGTATCACGCCATCCGGAAGTGCGGCGTGCGCGGCTGATCGTCTCCGGGGAGATGGCAAACGACCAGATGACCCTGCTCTGTGAGACCCTCGGCGAGCGGGATGGGCCGGCGGCCGCCGAGCTGGCTCGGCGGGTCGGGGAGAGCCTGCGGGATGCCACCCAGCTGCGCGGCGAAGTGCGCCTGGTCGCGGCGGGGAGCCTGGCGAACGACGGCAAGGTCATCGAGGACACGCGCAAGCTGGACTAGGAGCTGCAGCGCGGCGGCGCTGTCAGCGACGCGTTTCAGCGAAGCGGCGCCGTCCGCTGCGGTGCATCGGCTCCCTGCGCAACCGGCGGCAGGTTCTGCAGGAAGGCGCTCAAGGTCCCGTCCTTCACCCGCTGGGCGCATTCCTGGGCGGCCTCGTGCAGTTCGTCATGCAACCGCTTCGCGCCGTTCGCCAGCAACTGTTCGAGCGTGGCCGAATCTCCTTCGCTGTCCCGGCGGCTGCGGCACTTGCCGGACGCGAGGACGGTACCGTCCCGTTGGTTTACCAGACTGACTCGGGCGGCGTAGACGACGAAGAGGTGATTGGGGTCGTTCCGATAGGCACGGAAGTCCCAGTTGATGGTCTTGATGTCCAGAAGCAGGTCCGCCTGGTCGCGGGTGCTGGTGCGCATGCTGTTTCGGGTCGCCAAGGTCGCAACCAGCTCCTCGGAGAGTTCGCCGGCGGGATCCTCCAGCCGGTAGTCTTCGACCAGCCGGTTTCCTTCCCGCATCATGGCGATCACACCCAGGATGCCGAAGTTGCGGCGCCCGGGCGTGTCGGCATAGAAACTGGGCGTGCTGCCGGTGCGCACGGCGACTGTGCGGTGGGTCAGCAGGTTGCGGGGTACTGAAGCCAGCCGCTTCTCCGGCACCTCCGCGGAGGGCACCTCCGTGGAGGCTTGCTCGTCTGCCGTGGTGGTAATGGCGCAGCCGCCAAGCAGTGCCGCTGCGAGCAGGCCACCGGTGCCGAAGACCTTTGAAAGAATGGACAGCAGAGCCATACAGCCCTCAGGAGAAGTTTAAATACTGTTCCATCACAGCTGCGGACGCAACCAGCATGCCCGCACCGCTGGCAGCCAATGCATAACGTTTGCCTTTTGCGTCGTTCATCGCAAGGAACGAGTCCGCCAGCGTTATGTAAAGGAATCCGGCAAAGAGCGCGATCGCGCTCGGGCGGTCAAGTGGCGAGCCCAGGAGCCAGCTGCCGACGGCGAAACCGACAGTGGCGGCAGTGGCGCCGAGGACATTGTGCACTGCGGCATCGTGTGAGGGCGCCGGGAATTCCAGGCCGAAAAGCTTCATGACCGACTTCGTCCCGCTGGGTTGTCGAAGAGCCATGCTCCGGCCGCCGCTCACCGGACCCTACCGTCGGCCGACGAGTGCCGGCAGCCGCTCGACCAGCGGTACCGCCGGCATCCCCCAGGCAACGGTGGCACCGTCCGACGGTAGGACACGGCCCCTTCCATCCGTGAGTCGCCGCCGTTGGTCGACTGGTTCAGGCGGTTCCTGGCCGGTACGGGCAAAGTGAAAAGGCCCGGCAATGCCGAGCCGGGCGCCTACCCTCCGCACTAACGGCAAAGGAGCAGACCATGCCCGCCGCCAGCCTGATGCGACTCGCCAGCAAAGCATTCGAACTGAAATCCGCCCGTCACCGCGCGCGCCGCGCTGCTGCCCGGGGCAGGATCCCGGACGGCGGCGTCCGGCCGCGACAGGCGCTCAGGCCCGCCAGCGCCCAGCCGGCGCGGGGCCGGTTCAGTTCGTGATGATGACCTTGCCGATCACGCGCCGGTTCATCATATCGTCGAGCGCCTGGGCGCCCTGCGCCAGGGGATAACGGGCCGAGATGTGCGGCTTGAGTCGCCCCCGGGCGACCAGCTCGAACAGGGCGTGTAGGTCCCGCTTGAAGCTGGCGGGCTCCCGCGCGACGTATTCTCCCCAGAAC
>JACCRJ010000089.1 GCA_013813615.1 Lautropia sp.
ACGCCGGCCAACTGCGACAACAACACAATCAGCTGGTCGATGCCAGCGGCTTCGACAGCAGCGCGTTCTTCCGCGTCCGACGCCCCTGGCGACCGGGTCGCCTCGATCAGCGACGCGAGCAGCTTCAGCGCTTCACCGGCCCTGCGCTTGAGCTCGATGTCGTCCACCAGCACGGAGTCGCGTTCGAGCGCCATCAGGCAGCTCTGCAGGTTGTCGTGCACGTCCTGCGCCCGGGGCGCGGCCGCGAGCAGCGACAGCCATGGCGTCAGCGCGCTGCGCTGCGCTCCGATGCGGGATTCTGCCGAGCCCACCACTTCCAGCGCGACGTCCACCCCGCCGCGCACGGCGGGCATTTCCGCCCGCGTCCCGGCGCGGCTGATCCTGCGTTCGTCGCCCTTGGTCCGAAATTCTCGCGCCTCTTCGTCGAAGCGGTACACGGCGCCCTGCCCGGCCGGCTGGAGCAGCGACTCGACGAAAAAGCCCAGCGCGCTCAGGTTGTTTGCGATGCGCTGACGGTCCTGATCGGCAGCGGGACGCGTATCGTCCACCATCGTCACGACGTCCTCCTGGATGGCGGCGCATGCCCTGGCCGCCTCCAGGAAGTTCAGGGCCTCAAGCACGCCCATCGACTGGTCGAGCAACGGCTTCAGCCCGGCCACCTGGCCGGTCGCCGCCGGGTCCCGGAAGTAGCTGTCGAGCATCTGCTCGCAACCGCGCAGGTTCGCCTTCAGTTCCGTCACGAATGCGGCCAGCGTGTTTCGCTCAGACGCCTTGCGCGACATTTCGACCAGCCATTGCGGCGCGGCTTCGCTGAAGCTGCCCGGCCGCCTGATCAGTTCGAGCAGCCGCATGCCGAGCTCGCTTGCGCGCGTGTCGTAGGCAGGGCCGCTGCGCAGGCCACCCTCGAGCGCTTCCTCGGCGAAGAGAATAACCGTGGCCACTTCCAGCGATACGGCCTCGTCCGACGCCGCAACCGTGCCAAGGGCACCCGGGACGGCAGCGAGGGCATCGGCAAGTTCCGTCATACCCTGGTAGGGCAGGCTCCGAGTGGCGGCGATGAGCCCCCGCGCCGCCTCGGCAAAGACCTCGACCTCCCTGGTGGAGCCCCGGACGACCTTCTCCCAGGATTTCTTCAGTGCAGCAACCGCTGCGCGCGCCTGGCTCACCAGCACCGGATCCGACAGGCCGTAGCGGACCCGCTCGAAGTCCGGCGGTACCGTTCCCGCAAGGTGATAGTGCCGCCGCACTTCGGAGGCGATCGGCGAGAGGTCCTGCGCACGGGCCAATGCGAACAGCACGTCCTTCAGGAGCCGATCGGCTACGGGATCCTGGCTCTCGAGCGTGCGGCGCGCCTGGATGTTGATCCGCGCGATCAGGCGCTTGCAGTAGAGGTCCACCGGCAGCGCAGCATGCTTCAGGGCGTCCAGCAGCGCGAGCGACATCCAGAAGAAGGCCTTCGCATGCCTGGCAGGATTCGCCATCTGCATCCGCACCATTGCCGCATGCATCGTCCGCACGGCGGTGGCGTTGTCGTCGCCGCGCAGGAAACCGAGCAGGCCCCGTTCGAACTCGCGTCGGGCGGAGGCAGCGAGCATACCGATGTCGTCGCCATCCGCGGCGTCGCTCTGCGAGAGGATGCCGGCCGGCGGCTGAATATCGAGGTCCGGAAAATAGAGGTCGGCCGGATCGATGCGCTCGGCGCGACGCAGCAACAGCAACACGCGGTAGAAGCTGAACAACACCACCGGCGGCAGCGTCGAGCCGGCCTGAAGGTCTTCCAGGTATTCGGTGACGGCCGACAGTGCCCGCTTGAGCGCCAGGACGGCGGGGCCGTCGATCGCAAGTTCGCCGCGTTCGCCGCGTTCGATCAGCGACTCGGCTTCCTGTGTAAGCACCAGCACGCCGGCAAGGTCCGCCACCTGGAGCGCGCCGTGCGCCTGGTGCAGGTGGATGCGCGCGTTCTTCAGGTGGCGCGTGGAGTCCGCCTCCGAGGCCAGATGCTGATCGAGTTCGCTGGCTGCGCGCAGCAGCGATTCGCGGATTTCCGGTATGCACCATGACAGCGCTACGATATCGATGCCCAGCTGACCGTTCATTCATTCCACCTTGAAGCGGGACACCGAGTTCTTGAGCTCACCAGCGAGTTCGGATAGCTGGAGAATCGAGCCTGCGGTTTGTTGCGTTCCTTCGCTGGTCTGTTCGGTGACGAGCAGAATCCGCTGGATGCTCTGCGCCACCGACTCGGCCGACTCGGCCTGGCGCTGCGTGGTCCGGGATATCCGCATGATCAGGTCCGCCAGTTCCTGCGAAACCTTGCCGATGCCGGAGAGCGCCGTACCGGCGTCGTCGGACAGCTTCGCCCCCTGCACGACACCCTGCGTGCTGCGCTCCATGGCGGCGACCGCGTCGTGCGTGTCGGTCTGGATCGCCTTCACCAGAGCCGATATCTGACGGGTGGCTTCAGCCGACTTCTCCGCCAGGCGCTGGACCTCTTCTGCCACAATCGTGAAGCCGCGCCCGGCCTCGCCGGCCGATGCGGCCTGAATGGCCGCATTGAGCGCCAGCACGTTGGTCTGCTCGGTGATGTCGGAGATCAATTCGATGATCTCGCCGATCTCCTGGCTGGACTCGCCCAGCCGCTTGATGCGCTTGGCGGTCTCCTGGATCTGGTCGCGGATGCCATTCATGCCGGCGATCGCGTTCTGCACCGCATCGCGGCCGCGGCCGGCTGCCATCAGCGACTGTCGGGCGACATCCGCTGATTCCGACGCAGAAGCGGAAACCTGCTTGATCTGCGAAGCCATGCTCAGCACGGCTTCGCCGGTCTGGCGGATCTCGCGCGACTGCTGGTCACTCGCGGCCTGCAGGCCGGACGACGTGATCTGTGCCTGGCCGGAGGCTTCCGCCACCGCCGCAGCCGTGCGGTTGATCCGCCCGACGAGATCGCGCAGTTCCTCGATCGTGTAGTTGACTGAATCGGCAATCGCGCCGGTGATGTCCTCGGAAACGGTTGCCTGCACCGTCAGGTCGCCATCGGCGACGCCCTGCAGTTCGTTCATCAGGCGCAGGATCGCCGCCTGGTTCTGGTCGTTCAGGCGCTTGGCTTCCTGCTCCAGGCCCTCCGCTTCGGCTCGTTGCTCGTCGGCCTCCAACGCTTTGGCGGCGGAGTCGTCGTAGTAGGCTTTGCCCAGCAACAGCAGGCCCAGGAGCGCCAGCGAGGCGAAGCCCACCACCAGCCACTCGCTCGTGGCATGCTCGGCGCGGGCTGCGGTCATCGCGGCCCGCATGCCAGAGATCGAGTCGGTGAGCTTCTCGCTGCCGAAGAACACCTTGCGGCCGGCGACCCTCGCCTGGTCCAGCGCGGGCAGCGCCTGCTGCGCGTCCAGCGCCGACCTGACAAAGGCGTCGGCGAGAGGCGCCGCCTGCTGAATCAGGTTGCGGGCCTCCAGCGTACGCAGCGGCTGCAGGCCCTGAGCGAAGCTACCGTCGAGAGCGGCACTGCGGGCCAGGGCAAAGCCCTCGATATGGCTGGCCAGGGTGGCCGCATCCTCGGCGCGGATGTCGTTGGTCTGCATCAGCCGGCTCATTTCGCCGACGATGGTGCGCAGGTGCAGTTCGATCTGCGTGAGAGCCATCAGTTCCTGGGAACTGCCACTGGCGCGGCGCACCGCCTCGATGGCCCGGGCGTTGGTCGCCAGCAGCTCGCCCGCCGCGATCCTTCCCTGGTAGGCGAGCTGGTTGAAACGGACCAGGACTTTCTCCTGGCTGATCACGTCGCCGACGTTCGGCGCCATGCCGCCCCAAACCTTCCCGAAGTTCCGCGCCAGCGGCTGCAGAGCGTCCGCGAGCGGTTCGATGCGCTGGCCGGCAATGCTGCCGCCCTGGGTCAGCGCCGCGGCCGCTGCCGTCAGGTTCTTCACGCTGTCCTGCAACTGGTCGTAGGCCAGGGTGCTGCCCTGCACCGCGATGCCGGCAGCTTTGGCCAGGCGTTGCGAATGCATCAGCGCATCGCCGACCACTTCGTTCTGGGCAGCGACCATGTTCGTGCTGCGAGTGTCATAGACGCCGAACCCAAGGGCGAGCGCGAGGCTGATGCCGATCACCGCAACCAGGAGGTTGACCTGCTGCTTGAGGGGCAAGCGCCCCAGCAGCGGGGTCGTCATGATGCGCCGTGCTGCCTTCGGCCTGGCGCCCGTGGTGTCACGCCCGCGCAGCGCCGCATCCCGCTGCGCCGACAAGGAGGATGCACCGGCAGCCACGGCAGCGCCCTCCGGCACCCCAGGAGCCGCAAGCCCTGAAAGCACGGGCTGCTGTGGATCATGCGCGCTGGAGGAAGCGGGGCCTTCACCTGCATCCGCAGTGCCGCCGTGGCCCAGGGGCCGGGTATCACCCGCCGCCTCGGCCGCGGCGCGGACCGCGACGGAGCCCGCAGTCCCGTCCGTCGACCAGCCGGATAACGCAGCCGACACGCAGGCAGAGGGTCCGACCACGGAATCATCGGGCAGATCATCGATGATCGCGGTATCAGGATCGCACTGAGTGCCGCCACTGCCCACCGGAATCGACCGGTTCGAAAACTTGAATGCCATGTCTCTCGTCCGAATGGTTCAGTGGATCAGCTGCGGCTAGCGGCCGATCATCAGAAACTCAGGGGTGGCACTCAATCCGCTCAGGCTGAGTTCGCGCCAGGTGTGGCCGTCCGCATCGGCATAGCTGTTGCCGAGCCAGTTCGCGCCAGCGCTGGATGCAGCGTTGTCGACGATTGCGGTCATCGACGCAGTATTGCGCAGGCCTAGCATCTTGCTGACCACCAGCGTGGCATTGAAGCCGAGAGATGGTGCCAGCGAAAGCAGGCGGGTTTCCTTGCCGATTTCCGTGGCGCCTTCGCCGGCGAAACGGCGCAGGTCGACCACGGTAAACAGTGAACCGCGCAGGTTGGTCACGCCGAGGAACCAGTCCCTCGTCAGGGGCACCGGCACGATCACCGGCGGCAAAGCGATGATCTCGCCAGCCTCGGCCAGGTCCACCAGCAGGCGCCGGTTGCCGATCAGCAGGCCGAGACGCGCCGCGGAGCGTGAGGCCGTGCCGCCGTCACCCGATCGGTGCGCCGCGCCGGTTGAATAGCGGGCTGCCTCCGGTCTTGTCATCACGCTGGCTGGACCAGCAGAAGTTGTCATCAGGCGTCCTCAGGCAAGGCTCGCGATCTTGGCGAGCAGCTCTTCCGGATCGACCGGCTTGACCACGTATTCCTTGGCGCCCTGACGAAGGCCCCAGATGCGATCGGTCTCTGCGCCCTTGCTGGTGCAAAGGATGACCGGTATGGAACTGGTAGCCGGATCGCGGGCAATGGCGCGTGTCGCCTGGAAGCCGCTCGTGCCTGGCATCACCACGTCCATGACGACCAGCGACGGCTTCTCGCTGCGCACCTTGAGAAGCGCTTCCTCGCCGTTCTCAGCCGTCACCACCGAATAGCCGCGCTTGGACAACAGGTCTGCGAGGAAAAACCGTTCGGTCGGCGAGTCGTCGACGATCAGGATCTTGCGAGCGACGGCCGCCTTGGATTTCGCGTCGCGGGGGACTTCTCTCGTTATAGATGCCACTAGACCGCCATTCCTGCTGCCGCGTTCTTGCGGCTATGTTCAGCAACACACTTGAGCAAGCTGTCCTTGGTGAACGGCTTCGTCAAATACTCTTCCGAGCCGACCAGGCGGCCGCGGGCACGGTCGAACAGACCGTCCTTGCTCGACAGCATCACCACCGGGATGTCATGGAAGCGGGGGCTCTTCTTGATCAGCGAACACGTCTGATAGCCGTCCAGACGTGGCATCAGGACATCGCAGAAGACGATGTCGGGACCATGATCCGAGAGTTTGGAGAGCGCATCGAAGCCGTCCTCGGCCAGCACGACCTCGCAGCCCGCCTGCTTCAGGAAGATCTGGGCGCTGCGGCGGATCGTGTTGCTGTCGTCGATGACCATCACTTTCAAGCCGGAGATCGCCTCGATACCGCTCATAAGATAAGTTCCTTGCGAATTCCCGATACCCGCGTCGAATCAGGTCAAGAAATCTTTTAAAAGCAATCACTTACGACTTAGACCTCAATCATTTCAAAATCTTCTTTTCGGGCCCCGCATTCCGGGCAGGTCCAGTTCGGCGGTATGTCCTCCCAGCGGGTACCCGCGGCGATCCCGTCGTCGGGCAGCCCGGTCGCCTCGTCGTAAAGCCAACCGCAGATCAGACACATCCAGGTCTGGTATGGCTTCGCTTCACTCATTGCGTCACTCCTGGCTATTAAAATGAAAGACCGCCGATCTTACCCGTCACGTCCGACGAGTCGCGGCACAGACGGATAGGTGGTGGCATCCTAAACGACAGCGTGCCGGGTCGGGCCCGTTGCAACCTTGGACGACAATGAAGCCTGCCCCGCGCCGCCTCATTCGCGGCCTCTACGCGATTACGCCGGACACCGCCGATACCGATGAATTACTGCGCGCGGTGGAGCAGACGCTGGTTGCGGGCACCCGCCTGCTGCAGTACCGGAACAAGGTGGCAACGCCCGTGCACCGCCGCGCGCAATTGCAGGTCCTGCAGCACCTCTGCCTGCGTCATCGATGCACCCTGGTGGTGAACGACGACTGGCAGGCTGCGATCGAGCTCGGCATAGGGGCCGTCCACATCGGCGGCGACGACGGCGACGCGGCAACGGTCCGGGCCGCGATCGGTCCAGACGCGATCCTGGGCGTGTCCTGCTACGCCAGTCTCGAACGGGCGCGGGAACTGCTGCCCTATGCGGACTACTTCGCGTTCGGCAGCATGTTCGCGTCCTCGACCAAACCCCAGGCAAGGCCGGCAGCGCTGAAGATCCTGCGGCAGGCGCGGACCCTCGGCAAGCCGGTGGTGGCGATCGGCGGCATCACGCTCGAAAACGCACGCCAGGTGCTCGAGGCGGGAGCGGATGCGGTCGCGGTGATCAGCGGGGTGTTCGGGGCGGGTTCGATCGGGGACGCCACCTCGTCCTTCCTCAAGATTGCGGCCACCCCGCCACGGCACGGCAAGCCCGCCACCTGATCCGCCGTCCGGGTGCGCCCGTGCCGGGCGCGAAAAAAACGGGCGCCGAAGCGCCCGCCTTCCTCTAAAGGTCAGATCTTTATCAGGTACGGCACTCGGCAGGAGCGTATTTTGCCAGCAAGGTACCGGCAGCTGCCGTAGTGAAAGTGGAAGTCGACGCAGCCGAACGGCACACCCATTTGATGGCATCCGCCGGCGGCGTGCCGACAGCAAGCGCAGTACCAGGCGCGACGCCGGTGAGCGGCGTCATGATCAGGGTGCCGCCGCCCGCCGCGGCGGTATAGGTGATCGTGAT
>JACCRJ010000092.1 GCA_013813615.1 Lautropia sp.
GATCGCGGCCGTGCGGTTATTGGCGAGCGACGGGAACAGCCTGGTCATTGGAGCGTCTTCTCCCGTCAGGCGCGTTCGGCGACGCGCTCGCCCATGATCCCGGACGGCCTGAACAGCAGCACGATGATCAGCACCGCGAACGCGAAGATGTCCTGGTAATGGCTGCCGAGGAAACCGCCGGTCAGGTCCCCGATGTAGCCCGCGCCCAGGCTCTCGATGACGCCGAGCAGCAGCCCGCCGACCATGGCGCCGGTAATGTTGCCGATGCCGCCGAGCACGGCGGCGGTGAACGCCTTCAGGCCGGGAATGAAGCCCATCGAGAAGTGCGTGATGTTGTAGTTGAGGGCGACCAGGATGCCTGCCACCGCCGCCAGCGCGGCGCCGATGGCGAACGTCGCGGCGATGACGAAGTTGGCGTTGACCCCCATCAGGCCGGCAATCCGGGGATTCTCCGCAGTCGCGCGCATCGCCCTGCCGAGCTTGGTCCGGTTCACCAGCAGCACCAGTCCGGCCATCATGCTGGCGGCGACGCCGAGGATGAGCAGTTGCTTGGGCCCGAGGATGGCGCCGCCGATGTGGATCGGATCCGTCGGCAGCAGGTCAGGGAAGACATGCGGGCTGGGTGTCCAGATGATCATCGCCAGGGTCTGCAGCACGATGGACAGCCCGATCGCGGTGATCAGCGGCGAGAGCCTCGGCGCGTTGCGCAAGGGGCGGTAGGCCAGGCGCTCCATGAGCAGTGACACGATCACGCAGACCGGGATGGCGATCGCCACCGCGATTACGAGCTGGAACCAGCCGGGGAGGGTGGATCCCGCCAGACCCCGCGTGACGACGGTCAAGCCGACCATGGCGCCGATCATCAGGATTTCGCCGTGGGCGAAGTTGATCAGCTGGAGGATCCCGTAAACCATCGTGTAGCCGAGAGCGACCAGCGCATACACGCTGCCCAGCACCAGGCCGTTCAAGACCTGCTGCAACAGGATATCCCAATTCATCCGCAGTCCTTGCTCAAGTCGCTTCAGGCGTGCCCGTCGCCAGGGCTGCCGCCGGGGCTGGGCAACCGCCGCCCCGTCGTTGGAGCCGACCGATTCTAATGACTATCGCTGCGGGCTACGGCATTTTCCGCGGCTGTCCTGGAGCCCACCCTCCAGGTCCGATGCCGAGTCCCGCATCGAAGACAAAAAAAACCCCGGAACAGTGTCCGGGGTAAAACCAGCCAGGGAGAAAACCTTGATTCGGCCGCGCCTGGGCCGTGGGGCCGGGCGCGGGAGGGTGCCGAAAAGGCGCGCTCGCTGTCGCACCATCGTGCGGCCACTCTCGTTGTCGCACCATCGTGCGGCCAATCTAGCGGCTGCCGGATGCGGGAGCCCGGTATGGTCGACGACCGGCAAGCGGTGGCGGACCGGCGGTCATGAGTCCGGAACTCGAGGGCTCCCTAGGCGGGAGCCTACGAGCCTGCTACTGAAAGACTGAAGGCGCGCCTCCGAAAGGCGCGCTAACGCTGCTGATGGCGCATTACTTCTGGCCGAGCATCCAGTTGACGAGCTTGTTGGCTTCTTCCGCCGACACTTGCGGATTCGCCGGCATCGGGATCTGGCCCCACACGCCGACCCCGCCGTCGCGGACCTTCTTGGCAAGCTTGGCACCGGCGTTACGGTCGCTGGCGTACTTGAGCGCCACGTCCTTGTAGGAGGGACCGATCAGCTTCTTGTCCATCGCATGGCACGCCATGCAGTTCTTGGCTCGCGCCAGTTCGGCGTCAGCCAGGGCGGGCAGGCTAGGTCCGAGACCCGCGGCAAGGGCACCGGCCACCACCAGCGGGTGCCATGGCAGCGACCACCGGGACTTCACATCGGATCCTGCTGCCTGCTCGTCGCTCACTCGGCGCCCCCTGGGACGTGGATGTTTTCCATTGTAACGGGCACGACCGCTCGGAAGTTGACCGGCGCCGCCGGGCCGGCTGCGCTGGTCAGGGCTTGTGCCACTCCCATACAGTCGATCGTGACGGATGTGAGGGAGCGCAATCGATGTACATGGTCTGGCTGGGCACCGCCCTGGTGGTGATGAAGTGGCTGGAGATCGGGCCGGTTGCCGACCTGTCCTGGTGGTGGACGCTCGCCCCGCTCGGCATCGCGCTGGCGTGGTTCGAAGGCGTCGAGAAACTGTTCGGCCGAGACCGGCGCCAGGTGGAAATGGCGGATTTCGAGAAGCAGGCCCGCGAGCGCGTGGCGCAGACCTTCAAGGTTCCCGGCAAGCGCTGAAGCGCGCGCGGCGACCCCGGACCGCCCGCCGCTGCCAGCGCCTTCGACAGTGCCGGCGCCCGGGCGCGCCGGTCAGTCCCCGTCCAGAACGGCGCCCTTGCTGGCGCTGCCGGACAAGCGATAGAACTTGCTCAGCACGCCGCGGACGTAGCGCGGCGCTGGCGCCTTCCAATCCGCCTTGCGGCGAGCCAGTTCAGCGTCGTCCACCTGCAACTGCAATGTCAGCTTGCGCGCGTCGATGGTGATGGTGTCGCCTTCATGGATCAGCGCAAGCGGCCCGCCGATCGCGGCCTCCGGTGCGACGTGACCCACCACCATTCCCCAGGTACCACCGGAGAAGCGGCCGTCGGTGATCAATCCGACCGTTTCGCCCAGGCCTGCGCCGATCAGCGCCGATGTCGGCGCGAGCATTTCCGGCATTCCGGGCGCCCCCTTCGGGCCGAGATAGCGCAGCACCATCACGTCGCCGGCCTTGATCCGGTCGTCGAGAATCGCCTGCAGCGCCGACTGCTCGTCGTCGAACACGCGCGCCGGTCCGGTGATCGCCGGGTTCTTCAGGCCCGTGATCTTGGCGACGCAGCCTTCCGGTGACAGGTTGCCCTTGAGGATGGCGAGGTGGCCCTCGCTGTACATAGGATCTTCCAGCGAGCGGATGACGGTCTGGTCGGCCGGCGCCTTGGCCGGAACCGCCGCGAGTTCCTCGGCCAGCGTTCGACCGGTGATCGTCATGCAGTCGCCATGAAGCAGCCCGCCCTCCAGCAGGATCTTCAGCACCCGGGGAATGCCGCCGACCCGGTGCAGGTCGGTGGCGAGATAAGTGCCCGAGGGCTTGAGGTCGCAGATCACCGGGACGCGCTTGCGCATCCGCTCGAAGTCGTCGATCGTCCATTCGACGCCTGCGGAATGGGCGATCGCCAGGTAGTGCAGGACCGCGTTGGTGGAGCCGCCGGTGGCCATGATCAGCGCGACCGCGTTCTCGATCGAGCGGCGGTTGACGATGTCCAGTGGGCGCAGGTTGGTGCGCACCGCCGCCACCAGGACCCGTGCCGATTCTGCGGCTGACTCCGTCTTCTCCTCGTCCGGGTTCGCCATGGTGGAAGAGCCGAGCAGGCTCATGCCGAGCGCCTCGAAGGACGACGACATGGTGTTCGCGGTATACATGCCGCCGCAGGAACCGGTTCCCGGAATCGAGTTCCGCTCGATGCCCTCGAAGTCTTCCTCCGACAGCCGCCCTCGCGAATATTCACCCACCGCTTCGAACACCGAGACGATGTTGAGATCCTTGCCTTTCCAGCGGCCGGGCTTGATCGTGCCACCGTAGACATAGATCGCCGGCACGTTGCAGCGGACGATGCCCATCATTCCGCCAGGCATGTTCTTGTCGCAGCCGCCGATCACGAGGACGCCGTCCATCCATTGGCCCTGCACCGAGGTTTCGACGCAGTCGGCGATCACCTCGCGAGAAATCAGCGAGTACTTCATGCCCTCCGTGCCCATCGACATGCCGTCGGAGATGGTGGGTGTGCCGAAGGTCTGGGCGTTTGCACCGGCGGCTTCGATCGCTGCTTCCGCCGCGTCGGTCAGCTTCTGCAGCCCGGAGTTGCAGGGTGTGATGGTGCTGTGGCCGTTGGCGACCCCGATCATCGGCTTCGCGAAGTCCGACTTCTCGTACCCCATCGCGTAGTACATCGAACGGTTGGGGGCGCGTGAGGTTCCTTCGGTGATGTTCTTGCTGC
>JACCRJ010000096.1 GCA_013813615.1 Lautropia sp.
GGCACGGATGCGCTCGGCCGGCGCGCCCCTTACTCCAACGTGGGCCCCGAGAACTTCGTCGCCGCACCGGGCGGCGACACCTCCCAGTCCACCACCGGCAGCGGGCTGCCGGACGGGATCTACAGCACCATGGCGGGTATCGACGGCGGCGGCGGTCGCCAGCCCACCTATGGCTTCCTGCAGGGCACCTCCATGGCCGCGCCCCATGTCGCCGGGGTCCTTGCGCTGATGCGCTGGGCCAATCCGGCTCTGACCGCGCAGCAGATCGATGGGCTGGTGCGCAGCGGCGCGATCGTCGACGACCTCGGCTCGGCCGGCAAAGACGGCAGCTTCGGCTATGGCCTGATCAACGCCCGCAAGGCGGTCGATGCCGCCGTCGCGCTCAGCGGCGGCGCCACCACGCCACCGCCCCCGCCTGCGGCCGGCCAGACACAGGCCCAGCCGAGTTCGATCAGCCTGGGCAGCATCCGCACCGAGGCGGAGTTCGTCCTTTCCCACGTCGGCGTGACCAACGAGCGGGTGCTGTCGGTGGCGGCGGATTCGCCGGTGATCAGCGTCGCGCCGAAGGCGGACGCGGTGAATCCAACCACCGGCCTGGGGACGTACCGCGTGCAGGCCAACCGCGCGTCCATGGCTGTTGGAACCTCCGCGTTCCCGAATGTCATCGTGCAGCTCTCATCGGGCCGCACCCTCACCGTCCAGGTGGCCATCGAGCGGCGGGCGACGACGGCGGCCCAGGGCGATCTCGGGCCGATCTACCTGCTGGTGCTGAACGCCGAGGATCCTGCCCGGGGGGTCGTTGCCGACACCGTCGTCAGCACGCCGGTCGGCGGCCTCTACCGCTATTCGGTCACCGTCCCCGGCACTGCCGCGATCTCCATCATCGCCGGCAGCGACCTCAACAACAACGGCGGAATCTGCAGCACCGGCGAAGCCTGTGGCGCTTATCCGATGCTGGCCAGCGAACCGCAAGTGCTCAGGCCGGCAGGCAACCTCGACGGCATCGACTTCAACCTGCTCCCCTACGGCGGCATCAGCGCGGACGCAGCCGCGGAGGTCAGGCGATGAAGGCCTCACTGCGGGCCCAGCGGCTGGTCAGCGCCGCGCGCTCCGCCGTCGCCTTCTCGGCGTTGGTGCTGCTGCCTGCCTGTCAGGCCATGCCGGCGGCCGATACCGTCACCGTCATCGCATCGCAGCCCGCCGGTTGCGACCATACCGGCGCGAGCGGGGGAAGCGGGCCGAGCGGGACAGCCTTCCTCGCTGCGGCGGACTGGCAGGTTCACCTGGACGGCGGCGACGCGGCCCTGCGCGCCGCGCTGTCTTCCTGGCGGGTGGACTTCGCTCGCGGCGAGTCGGTGGCCCTGGTACGGGTCGGGCCGCAGCCCAACCCGGGCTACCGTGTCACGGTGGAGCAGAAGGTCCTGCCGGTCAACGCCCGGACGGTACAGGTCATCGCCGTCGTCCACCCCCCGCCTGGGAACCGGATGCAGGCGCAGGTGATCGCCTATCCTTGCGTATACCTGAAGCTGGAAGGCGCCCCTTACCGGAAAGTGGCGGTAGAACTGGAACGGCGGCCGGGAAGCTGAGGTGGAACCGGCGGCGGGGCGCAGCCGCAGCCTTCAGTCCGGCAGGTACTTGCCGGGATTCATCAGCCCCTGAGGATCGAGCGCCTGCTTGATCGCCCGCATCATCGCAACCTCTACCGGCTGCTTGTAGCGCGCGGATTCGTCGCGGCGCAGGATGCCCAGCCCGTGCTCGGCGGAGATCGATCCGCCGAAGCGCACCACTGCATCATGCGCGATGCGGTTGATCGGGCCTTCCAGCGCGAGGAAGGCGTCGTCGTCCCCGGGCGGCAGGCCCGGTCCGGGCGAGACGTTGTAATGCAGATTGCCGTCTCCCAGATGGCCGAACACGATCATGCGGGTCTCGGGGTGTGCCGCCTGTATCTCGGCGTCGGTCTGCTCGATGAAGTCCGGGATGCGCGAGATCGGCACCGAGATGTCGTGCTTGATGTTCTTGCCTTCCGCGCTCTGTGCTTCCGAGATGTTCTCCCGCAGGGCCCAGAACTGGCGGAACTGGTCGATCGAAGCCGATACCGCCGCATCCGGCACCAGCCCCGTCTCCAGCGCCGCTGACAGCAGGTTCTCCATCGCTTCGTTGGCATGCTGGTCGTTGTCGAGGTCGCTCAACTCCACCAGCACGTACCAGGGTGAGGGCGTCTCGACCGGCAGGCGGCTGCCGGGAAAGTGCTT
>JACCRJ010000393.1 GCA_013813615.1 Lautropia sp.
CGACCCCGCTGAACTCCACCTGGAGGCGGCGCGGCAGATCGAGACCGTGCTCGGCCTTGAGGAGGTAGGAGACACCGCCCTTGCCGGACTGGCTGTTGACGCGGATCACCGCCTCGTAGCTGCGACCGAGATCCTTCGGATCGATGGGAAGGTAGGGCATTACCCAGATGTCGTCGTCCTTGCGGGCGGCCAGCGCCTTCTTGATGGCGTCCTGATGCGAACCGGAGAACGAGGTATAGACCAGGTCGCCGACGTAGGGATGGCGAGGATGCACCGGCAGCTGGTTGCAGTGCTCAACCGTCCGGCGGATGTCGTCGATGTCGGAGAAATCCAGGCCCGGCGCCACCCCCTGGGAGTAGAGGTTCAACGCGATGTTGACCAGGTCCACGTTGCCGGTACGCTCGCCGTTGCCGAACAGGCAGCCCTCGATTCGGTCGGCGCCCGCCATCAGCGCGAACTCGCCGGCAGCCGTGCCGGTGCCGCGGTCGTTGTGCGGATGGACCGACAGGACGATGCTGTCGCGGCGGTCGACGTGCCGATGCATCCATTCGATCATGTCGGCGAAGATGTTCGGCGTCGAATGCTCGACCGTTGATGGCAGGTTGACGATGCATTTGCGCTGCGGCGTCGGCTCCCAGACAGCGGTGACCGCATCCACCACGCGCTTGGCAAAGGGCAGTTCGGTGCCGGAGAACATCTCCGGGGAGTACTCGAAGGTCCACCGGGTTCGCGGCTGCTGCGCCGCATGCTGGCGGATCAGCCGGGCGTTGGACGCGGCCAGTTCGACGATCTGGTCTTCATCCAGCCCGAGCACCACCTTGCGCATCACCGGCGCCGTCGCGTTGTAGAGGTGGACGATCACCCGCTTCGCGCCCTCGAGCGATTCGAAAGTGCGCGCGATCAGGTGTTCCCGCGCCTGGGTGAGGACCTGGATGGTGACGTCGTCCGGCACCAGGTCCTTCTCGATCAGCTGGCGGATGAAGTCGAACTCGGTCTGCGAGGCCGACGGGAACCCGACTTCGATCTCCTTGAAGCCGATCCGGACCAGGAGTTGGAACATGCGCAGCTTTCGCGCGCCGTCCATGGGTTCGATGAGCGCCTGGTTGCCGTCGCGAAGGTCCACGCTGCACCACAGGGGCGGCCGCGCCAGCACGGCATCGGGCCAGGTGCGGTCGGTCAGGCCAACTGGAGTGAAGCTGCGGTACTTGGTGACGGGATGCTTCAACATGATGGTCTTCCGGTGTCGGTTTCAGGAACCAGCAACCCGAAATGCAAAACGGCCCGTTGCTGGTTGCATACGGGCCGTTTGCTGACGGGTTTGCGCGTGCGCTACCGTCTCCGCCCGTAGGAGATTAGCAGTAGAAGCGCTAGCGAAATTCGGTTCATGCGGCTGAATGTAGCACGAATTTCCAGCCCCAGTGTGTCGCTCTTGAAGCGCCAACGGCTCCTCCGCCTGGACCAGCGGCTCGAACGCGGCACCGGTTGATGACCACGCTCCAGCTGCGTATTAGCGGGCGTCATCGCCCACACCGGATACAAACCCTCCCGCGGCAGAGCCTTCGCCCGGCCGCAAGCATTTTCGGGCGCTCGCCCGTCCTCTAGTCCCTTGGGCGCCGCGCCAAGCTGCCGGCGGCACGCCGAACTCGCGCCGGAAAGCACGGCTGAACGCCGGGTCAGTCTCGTAGCCGACGTCCTGCGCCACGTGCGTGATGCTCAGCGAGCTTGTGCGCAACATTCCCGCGGCGAGGGCCATCCGCCAACGGGTGAGGTAGTGCATCGGGGACTGCCCGACGAAATGCGTAAACCGCTCGGCTAGCACCGACCGGGAAATATTGCACTCGCCGGCCAGCGTCTCCACGGTCCAGGAGTGAGCCGGTCGGGCGTGCATTGCGGCCAACGCCTTGCCGACAACCCGGTCACGGACCCCTGCGAGCCAGCCCGTGCTCCGGGGGCAGTTGTTCCATGTAAAGGCGCAGGGTTTCGATGAAGAGAACTTCCGAGAGTTTCGCGAGCACGCCTGCGCCCCCTGGGCGCGATGCGGCGGCTTCGTTCACTGCATACCGTATAGAGCTCTCCAGCCAGCCGGGCTCGTCATGCCCCCGCAGACTCACCGTCAGCACACGAGGAAGCGCGTTGAGGATCGGGCGACACAGGCGCGGGTCGCAGGAGAGATAACCACAAATGAATCTGGTCGCCGCTCCGCCGCCGCCGAACCGCAGCTCGCGCGGCCCCCGGCGCAGGAGCGACGGCAGGTCCGCGGGCGGCGCAGGCAGCACATCGGGGGCGGACGCCATGAGATGGGCGTCACCGTGCGGAAAGACAATGATCTCGCCGGCGCGCAGCACACCGGGTGGAGCCCCCTCCACCTCCACCCGGCACTCGCCCTCGGTCAAGAGGTGAAAGATCACCAGCCGTTCTGCCCCGGGATGCAAGGTCTGCATTACGCTGGTCGCATCGGGAGAGGCGAAACACCATGGGGCGCTGAACCTGGCGTTGAAGAACACCGCGCTGTTCAAGCGAACAACGCGAAGCACCTCGGACAGTGCGTCCATATCAGGTGCCGGTAGTTGCAGCGAGCCGAAGATCGACCGCGACGTCGACCGGGCCCCGCAGCGCGCCGGACATGGGCGCATACGCGCTCGCGGTTTCCACGAGATCACGCAATGCGTCTTGCGGCGCGTCGTGCGCTTCGAGGGTGACGGTCAACCAGAAGCGCAGGGGCCCGGGCGGCACCTCAGGCGCGATCCCCAGCATGCCGCGCGCATCGGATTCACTGCGTGCTTCCACGTCGACGCGCTTCAACGCGATGCCGCGCATTGCCGCTTGCATCGCGATGCTGGTAACCATGCAGGACGCGACACCCGCGCGGAAGTACCACCCTGGCGACGGCGCCACGCCATCCCCTCCCAGGGCCGTCGGCATATCGGTACGTAGCGACGGCATCGCCGCGTGCGACAGTTTCGTGCCGAGAGCGCCGTCCCAGACGGCCAAGGCGGGCGAGTCCTCCTGGAGCGCGGCCGACGGGCGTCGCTCGAACGCATGGCATGCACGCGAAAGGCAATCGCCAACGTGCGAGTTCGTCGTCATGGTGAGCTCCGGGTGATTGGGGGGTACGGGGATTGTCTGCGGTTCGACCAGCGATGTCGATTTGCGCCGGAGCCTTGGACAAGAAATACGGAGCCGCGGATCCGGCTGAGCTTATCCACGTTTCAAGTGCGAGCCTCGGATAAGAGTGCAGGTGTCTTGGATAGAGACAGATCGGCTTCTGGCGGCGACACTGCTCTCATGAGCAACACCACCAATCCGCAATATGACGTGCGCGCGCTGCAGGTGCCGCTGCGTTCTGCCTATGCGCAAGACCCCGTCCGGGCCGCCGTGGTTGACATCGCGTGGTCCGAAGGAGCCGACAGCGCCAATCCGATGTCGGGCCGAGTGCACTTCGGCAGCCACGCGACATCCAGCGTCGAATACGGCGTGCACCGGGCGATCGGGGGCACGCACGCCGCGCCGGTGCCCGGCGACCTTCTTTGCGCCGCGCTTGCGAGCTGCCAGGAGTCAAGCCTGCGAATGGTCGCCAACGTGCTCGGCGTGCGCCTGCTCGAGCTGCGCGTAGACGTACGCGCCACGGTGGATGTACGCGGAACTCTCGGCATGAACGCGTTGATTCCGGTCGAGTTCCAGTCGATGCGCGTCAACGTGCGCCTGCGGCCCGCGCCGGACACCCATCCCCTGCGCCTGCGTCAGATGATCCGTGCCGCTGAGCGCGCGTGCGTCGTGTTGCAGACACTGCGTGCAGGCGTGCCCGTCAGGCTGGAACTCAATCTCCCAGCCCCATGACCCGATTCCCGCCGCCCCAAGGGGTGCCCTCTCCTGCGCGTGACGGTGCGCGCCATCAGGAGTCTGCGCGGCAGCAGTCCTGGACTTGCGCCTTGATGAGCACACGATTCCCGCCCCCCCTGCATGGCCGTCGGCGACTCCGGGAACGATTCGGGAACGCCGCAGCCCCATGCTCTCTCAAGCGAGCTCCGAGCCGAGCCCGCGCAGAACCACCACAACCTGATCAATCGCGCCTGGCGCTAACAAGGAGATCTTGAAATGACTAACTCTTCCTACCTGAAAGCACTTATCGCCAGCGGATACGCGGTACTTGCGTTGACAACGCCAGCCATAGCGCTGTCCCAAGCGCATGGCCATTCCTCCGCGTCACCGTCAGACATGAAGTGGGCCGACCTGCCCTCGCTCCCACCGGGTGCAAAGATCGCTGTGCTCGAGGGCCCTATGAATGAAGCCGTACCTTTCACGGCGCGCCTGAAGCTTCCGGCCGGTTACCAAATTCCGGCTCATTGGCATCCGGCAACCGAACGCATCACGGTTCTGTCAGGCACGTTCTACATGGGAATGGGGGACGTGCTAGATACAGCCAAGGGCATTGCGGTTCCCACCGGTGGCTTTGCGGTGATGCACCCGAAGACGCCTCACTTCGCCTACACGACAAACGAAGCGGTCGAGCTGCAGTTGCACAGCACCGGCCCGTGGGGAGTCACCTATATCAACGCGGCCGACGACCCGCGAAA
>JACCRJ010000112.1 GCA_013813615.1 Lautropia sp.
ACTGCGGATTTCCATAACCATCCGATTCCACAAATTCAAGGAACTGGCCGGCGCTGATCGGAGCGGCATCGATCTCGAAATCCGCCAGGGCGGTCGAACGGCCGGGCAGTTCGTTGTCGAATGCGAATCCCGGCGGCCTGCCTTTTCCACCGAGGTGCACCAACCCGCCGCGAACCACGGCGGTGCCCGGCGTCGGCAGGCGGTCCAGCACGGCACCGGCAGGCGCGGGATAGCCCAGCGTCGCTCGAAGCCAGGCGAACGCCTCGCCGTGCATGTCTTCATGAAAAAGCGCGAGCCGATGGAAGTACAGGGCGGCATCGTCCTGCCCCGGCGGCACCGAGGCGATACACGCTTCAAGTTGCGAGGCCAGCATGTCCCGCACCCGCTCGCGGGGCAAGGGCGCAGTCCACCGGTCCGCATGCGCGATGAGCGAAGAATCCAGCAGCGCGTCCGGCCCCGCGTGCACCGGCGGCCGCGTGGCCTGGATGGCTCCCTGGCCGTCGACCCGGTGAGGCCCGCGCAGTATCCAGAATTCCGCGAACCAGGCGAGGTGGGCCAGTTCCCATGCCAGCGGGTTGACGCCCGGCTGCCGGGGCACCGCCCACTGCGCCGGAGTCAGGTCATCGGTCCAGCACACCGTGCGCCTGCGACTGTCGCGCAGCGCCGCCACGAGCGACGCGGCTGCAAGCCGGCGTGATTCGGGCAGCGGGCGATCGGGACGAGGAGCTTCAGGCATCAACGGCGTCGCAGACGACAGGAGCGGCACGCGACGACGTCCGGATCTGGCTGACCAGGCGGTATGCCAGAATGGCCGGATGGACAAGCCCCGCGTGTGCATCGTGTCGCCGGCCGCAGAAGGGGCCAACAACGGCAACTGGCACACGGCGGCCCGCTGGCGCGAGTTCCTCGCCGCAGTGGCGAGGGTGCAGGTCGATGTCGCATGGGACGGCGAACCGGTGGCTGCCCTGATTGCCCTGCATGCGCGCCGCTCGGCCCGGTCGATCGCGCGCTATCGGCACGCCGCCCGCGATGCGCCGCTGGCGGTGGTCCTGACAGGGACCGACCTGTATCGGGATATCGACAGCGATGAAAGTGCGCAGCATGCTCTGGAGTGTGCCAGCCATGTAGTAGTACTGCAGGATGAAGGGCTGAGCCGCCTCGATGCGGCCACCCGCGTCAAGGCACGGGTTATCGTACAGTCGGCTGGCGCGAGGATGCCTCGCGGCAGGGCCGATGACCACTTCGGCCTGGTCGCTGTCGGGCATCTGCGCGAAGAGAAGGATCCACTGGTCCTGATGCAGGCTGCCCGGCTGCTGCCGGCCGCTTCGCCGGTGCGTATCGTTCACCTCGGCGATGCGCTGGACGATACGCTGGCGGACGCCGCGCGGCAGACGGCAGCAGCCGTTCCTCGCTATCGCTGGCTGGGCGGTGTCTCCCACGAGGAGGCCCGGCGCTGGATCGCGCGCTCGCATGCCCTGGTGCACATGAGCCGCATGGAAGGCGGAGCCAACGTCGTGATCGAAGCGGTCCGCTCGCGCGTGCCGGTACTGGCGAGCCGCATCGATGGCAACGTCGGGTTGCTCGGTCGGCACTATGAGGGCTATTTTCCGGTCGGTGATGCCGAGGCCCTGGCGTCCCTGATCCAGCGGTTCCAGGCCGACCCGCCATTTGCAGCCGCTTTGGCGGCGCAATGCGCCGAACGCGCCCCCCGCTTCGCGCCGCAAGTCGAACGGCACGAGGTGCGCAAACTGCTCGCCGATCTGCTGTCCTGCGGGGCGCACGGCGGAGGGGCGGAAAAACCGACACAATGACGGTTTCCAAACAGCTAGACGAGTCCCGCATGACCGACATTGACTACCAGAACCCGCCGGGCGGACCGCTCCGCCTGACCAGCTTTTCTCACGGCGGAGGCTGCGGCTGCAAGATCGCCCCCGGCGTGCTGTCGGAGATACTGAAGAACAGCGCCGGCGGCATTATGCCAAAGGAACTGCTGGTCGGTATCGAGACGGCCGACGACGCGGCGGTCTACCAGCTCAACGACGAGCAGGCACTGATCGCCACCACCGATTTCTTCATGCCGATCGTCGATGATCCGTTCGACTTCGGCCGGATCGCAGCCACCAATGCGATCAGTGACGTCTATGCGATGGGCGGCACGCCGATCATGGCGCTGGCGCTGGTCGCCATGCCGATCGACCGGCTGCCGATCGAGGTGATCGGCCAGATCATCCGCGGCGGCGAGGCCGCCTGCCGCGAGGCGGGCATACCGATCGCCGGCGGCCATACCATCGATTCAGTCGAACCTATCTATGGCCTGGTCGTGATGGGCCTGGTGCACCCGAGCAAGCTGCGGCGCAATGCGGATGCGAAGCCGGGCGACCTCCTGATCCTGGGCAAGCCGATCGGCGTCGGCGTGCTGTCTGCGGCGCTGAAAAAGGGACAACTCGACGAAGCCGGCTACGCGCAGCTGATCAGGACGACCACCCTGCTCAACAAGCCCGGTGCGCAGTTTGCAGACATGCCGGGCGTGCACGCGCTGACGGATATCACCGGCTTCGGACTGGCGGGCCACACCCTCGAGATCGCGCGGGGCGCCGGCATGACGGCCGTGATCGACTGGTCCAGCGTGCCGATCCTGCCGGACGTCGAGGCCCTCGCTTCACGCGGCTTCATCACCGGCGCATCCGGGCGGAACTGGCTGGGTTATGGTTCGGAGGTGTCCCTCGATGCGGGATTGCCGCCGATCGCGCGCGATCTGCTCAGCGACCCGCAGACCTCCGGCGGCCTGCTCGTGACTTGCACCCCGCAGGCCGCCGACGCGGTGCTGCGGGTCTTCCACACGCAGGGCTTCGAGCGTGCGGCGGTGATCGGCCGGATGGAAACCGGCCCTGGTCACCTGCGCGTAAGCCCGTGACC
>JACCRJ010000128.1 GCA_013813615.1 Lautropia sp.
GGCACGCTGGAGATGGTGGCGCAGTTCGCCGTGCTTTCACGGCTGAAGGATCCGGAAAACTCCAGCATCTACGCCAAGCTGCGGGTCTACGACGGCGAGAACCTGAAGGACGTCGAGCCGAGCGCGCGGTCGGTGCAGGAGTACCGGGATTACGCCGGCATCGACGAGGGCATGCTGGGTTCATCCACCCGCTTCTCCTACAAGGTGCTGTCGGCGGTCTTCAACTACGACCAGACGGAGATCGCGGCCAACCCGGTCCACCTCATGTACGTGCTGGAGCAGCGGCTGCTGCGGGAACAGCTGCCGGAAGAGACCATGCGGCGCTACCTGGAGTTCATCAAGGGCTGGCTGTCGCCGCGCTATGCGGAGTTCATCGGCAAGGAAATACAGACTGCCTACCTCGAGTCCTATTCGGAATACGGACAGAATATTTTCGACCGGTATGTCACCTTTGCCGACTACTGGATCCAGGACGAGGACTACCGGGATCCCGAGACAGGCGAAAGCTTCGACCGCGCGCAACTCAATTCGGAGCTCGAGAAGATCGAGAAGCCGGCTGGTATCGCCAACCCGAAGGACTTCCGCAACGAGATCGTCAACTTCGTCCTGCGTGCCCGCGCCAACAACAACGGCAAGAACCCGTCGTGGACCAGCTACGAGAAACTGCGGGAGGTGATCGAGAAGAAAATGTTCTCGAACACCGAAGAGCTGCTGCCGGTGATCTCCTTCAACGCCAAGGCATCCGCGGAAGACAAGAACAAGCACGAGAGCTTCGTCGCACGCATGGTGTCCAAGGGCTACACTGAGAAACAGGTCCGCCTGCTGTGCGAGTGGTACCTGCGGGTGCGGAAGTCGCAGTAGATCGGGAACAGAGGGTACGCGCGGAATCGGCCAGACCAGAACCTGTTCGGGCAATCCGGGAAGATCAATGTCCATCATCATCGATCGCCGCCTCAATGACCGCAAGAAGAGCTCGGTCAACCGCGAACGCTTCATCCGGCGCTACAAGAGCCATATCAAGCACGCGGTGACCGACATGGTCTCCGAGCGTTCCATCAAGGACATGGACCGCGGCGGCGACGTGAAGATCCCGGTGAAGGACATCGCGGAGCCAACCTTCCGCCACGGCGCCGGCGGCGACCGCGAGGCGGTCCACCCGGGCAACCACAAGTTCAATCCGGGCGACCGGATCAAGCGCCCGCAGGGCGGCGGCGAGGGCGACGGCAGCGGCGACCAGGGCGGCGAAGGCGACGGCGAGGACGGCTTCACTTTCACGCTGTCGCGCGAGGAGTTCATGGAACTCTTCTTCGATGACCTGGAGCTTCCCCACCTGACCCGCACGCAGGTCGGCGACATCGTCGAATTCAAGATGCAGCGCGCCGGCTATACCCGGCAGGGCTCGCCGACCAACCTCTCGATCGCCCGCTCGCTGCGCAATGCCCTCGGCCGCAGGATCGCCCTGTCCTCGCGGCCGCGCCGCGAACTGCAGGAACTCACGGACCGGCTCACCGAGCTGGAGGCACGGGGCGACGACACGTCGGTACTGGAAGAGAAGGCGCAGCTGCTGGAATCGATGGAGCTGCTGCGCCGACAGATCGGCCGGGTGCCGTTCATCGACGAGATCGACCTGCGCTTCCGTCATCGCGTGCCGGTGCCCAAGCCGATAAGCCAGGCGGCCATGTTCTGCCTGATGGATGTCTCGGCATCGATGGACGAGCGCAAGAAGGATCTCGCCAAGCGCTTCTTCACCCTGCTGTACCTCTTCCTGAGCCGCAAGTACCAGAAGGTCGACGTGATCTTCATCCGCCACACCGAAGAGGCGGAGGAAGTCGACGAAGAACACTTCTTCCACGATGCGCGCACCGGCGGCACGGTCGTCTTCTCCGCACTAGACCTGATGCGCCAGATCATGACCGACCGCTATCCCGCCGGCCAGTGGAACCTCTACGGGGCGCAGGCCTCCGACGGCGACGCCTTCGGCGCGGATCCGGACAAGAGCAGCGATTTCCTCGCCGAGAAGATCCTGCCCGACCTGCGGCACTTCGCCTACGTCGAGGTGCCGGATTCGGACAGCCGGCCTTCACGCCTGGCCGCGGCCTATCGCCGCATCGATTGCGAGCATTTCGCAATGCGCCAGGTCCGTGAACGCCGCGACATCTACCCGGTGTTCCGGGACCTCTTCTCTCCAGAGAAAGCCTGAATGAGACTCCCCCCGAAGCGCCTTCGGCGCCTCCCCCAAGGGGGCGCAGCCAGCGGCCCGGCAAAGCCGGATCCGCGGCTGCAGCTGGGTGTGAGGCATCCGATTCATGACCCGCAGCGCTACGGGATACACGGATGAACAAGGACACCACCGTCGTACTCGGCGCGCAGGGCGTCGTGAACAACGCGAGCAACAAGCGCGGCCCCCTCTCAACCGGCGCGGAATGGACGTTCGAGCTGCTGGCCAAATACGACCGGGCCATCGGCGCCATTGCGGTGGACGAGTTCGGCCTGGACTGCTACCCCAACCAGATCGAGGTCATCTCCAGCGAGCAGATGCTGGATGCCTACTCCATGACGGGGCTGCCTATCGGCTACCCCCACTGGAGCTTCGGCAAGTCCTTCATCCATCACGACCACGAGTACCGCACCGGCATGCGTGGCCTGGCGTATGAGATCGTCATCAACTCCGACCCGTGCATCGCCTACCTGATGGAAGAGAACACCATGCCGATGCAGGCACTGGTGATCGCGCATGCCAGCTACGGGCACAACTCGTTCTTCAAGGGCAACTACCTCTTCCGCCAGTGGACCAGTGCCGACGCCATCATCGACTACATGGTGTTCGCGCGCCAGTACGTTCGAGACTGCGAGGAGAAGCACGGTGTGTCCGCGGTGGAGGAACTGCTGGATGCCTGCCATGCCTTGATGGACTTCGGCATCAACCGCTACCGCCATCCCAAGCCGCTGTCACCGGCGGACGAATTGCGCCGGCACCGGGAACGCCAGGAGTACTCCTGGCAGCAGTACGACGAGATCTGGCGAACGTTGCCGGCCAACCAGGGGGCGGGCTCGGCGGCCCGGCGGCCCAGCCGTTTCCCGGAGGAGCCGCAGGAGAATCTGCTGTACTTCGTGGAGAAGCATTCTCCCAAGCTGCAGCCGTGGGAGCGCGAGCTGGTCCGTATCGTGCGCAAAGTGGCGCAGTACTTCTATCCACAGGGCCTGACCAAGGTGATGAACGAAGGCTGGGCAACCTTCTGGCATTACACCCTGCTCAACCGGCTCTACGATGACAAGCTGGTGGACGACGGCTTCATGATCGAGGTGCTGACTTCGCACACCAACGTGGTGACGCAGCGCGGCTACGACCAGCCGGGATACGGCGGCATCAACCCCTACGCACTCGGCTTCGCGATGTTCACCGACATCCGGCGCATCTGCGAGAATCCGACGACCGAGGACCGGCACTGGTTTCCGGACATCGCCGGCAGCGACTGGCGCAAGGTGCTGGACTTCGCCATGCGCAACTACAAGGACGAGTCCTTCATCGGCCAGTTCCTTTCGCCGAAGCTGATCCGCGAGTTCCACCTCTTCGCGGTGGCGGACTATCAGGGGGACGACACCCTCGGCATCGACAGCATCCACAACGACAGCGGTTATCGCCGGGTGCGCAAGCTGCTGGCGCAGCAGTACAACCGGGACTATCTGCTGCCGGACATCCAGATCACCAACTTCGAGCGCGACGGCGACAGGAGCCTGCGGGTGCAGCATCGTCGTCATCGCGGCCGTCCGCTGAACGACGAAGCGACGCGCGTGCTGGGTTACCTGCAACGCCTCTGGGGCTTCAAGGTGAGACTGGACACGGTGGATGAGGACGGCTCCGTCGTGCACTACGAGGAAGCCAAGCCGCATTGAAGCTCCCCCGAGGCGCCACGTCGCCTCCCCCCAGGGGGCGCAGCCAGCGGCCCGGCAAAGCCGGATCCGCGGCTGCAGCGGCGGTGACGTACCCGCTTCATGCAGCCGGGCTGGATCCGGCTTTTGCCTCAGGCCTGCCCGGCCTCGTCCTCGGCTACCGGCTCCTCGTCATCGAGCTTCATGACCTTGCCGCGGACCGACTCGACGGTGAGCCCCAGGAGGTCGGCGGCCTCGCGGAAATCATAGGCAAGTGAAGGATTGTCCCAGCCTTCGCTCGAATGGCGCGCGATGCGCCAGGCGAGGAGGACGGTCCTGGACTGAGGGTCGCCGGCGCGGCGGTCGTTGGTAATGCGCACCAGCAGGTCCGGCAGTCTCCAGGTCTGCAACAGCGCCTGCTCCAGGTCGCACAGCTCGATGTTGAGTACCTCGCGTTGTGCCTGTGCGGATCTCAGGGTCGGCCTAGCCGCCTTCATCTGCTTCACCTGCAGGGCCAGCGCAGGCGCGTGGCACCAAAGCAGCGTCTCGGCGAAGTCGTGCATCAGCGCCGCCTCGTGGATGATCTCGGCATCCGGGTCCTTGCGGTGCACCGCCGCACCCCCTCGAGGGCATCCGGCCAGTCGGCCAAGGCCGTCTCGATGACCGGCTGGTCGGCAAAGGCGTTGAAAAACGGCGGCACGCCCATCATCAGGATAGCCTGCGCCACGGTCTCCGATCCGGTCAGGGCCCGGGCGGAACGGCGCTTCGCCACGTACGCCAGCAGCTTCACCGTCATCAGTGGATCCGCCAGAACCAGCGGCGCCAGCTGGCTGACGGTCATGTCCTCCTGCCGCGGCGCCAGCTCCGCCAGCGCCGACGCGGTCTCTGCCAGCACGGGTATCGGGGCTTCGGCAAAGTAGGAAGCCCAGGTCTCGATCGTCGCAGGAGCCTTTGTCAACATAGTCGGTTATCGGCAGCGCATGGGAGGTTCTTTAGCCGGTCGGTCCGCAACGGTCGTTCTCAGGCGGCGGGAGGCCACAGAGGCCGTCGGGGTGGGCAGGAAGCACTGCTCGCACCCCGACAGCTTCCTAGGGTAGGATCAAGTACAACTTTCGAAGGCGGGACATGGGGGTGAAATTGCCGGCTGTTCTTCAGATCGACGTCGTTTCGGATGTCGTCTGCCCGTGGTGCTACATCGGCAAGCGCCAGATCGAGAAGGCGCTTGCGCAGTGGCAGGAGGAGAATCCGGGCAGGACGCCGCCGGGGGTGCGCTGGCGGCCGTTCCAGCTGAATCCGGACATGCCTGCTGGCGGCATCCCGCGCAGCGCCTACCTGCAGCAGAAGTTCGGCTCGCCGGATGGCGGGGGCCGGTTCGGTCGCGTCGTCGCCGCGGCCCGGGAGGTCGGGCTGGAACTGAAGCTCGATGGCATCAAGACCCAGCCGAACACCCTGAAGGCCCACGGGCTGATCGAACTGGCGGCTGAGTGCAGCAGGCAGTCGGAGCTGGCGGAAGCCTTCTTCCAGGCCTACTTCCTGGACGGGCGCGACCTCTCCGACGATCCTACGCTGCGCGAGATCGCCGCCGAGGTCGGCATGACCGACGTGATGATCGATGCAGTGCTGACTGAAGACCGGGTCGTGCAGCTGATCGCCGCTGCCGACGCCGAAATGCGCGAGCACGGAGTCTCCGGGGTTCCGCTCTTCATCGTCGGCGGCGGGGAAGGCAGCCGGCTGGCGGTCAGCGGCGCACAGGGGTCGGATCGGCTACTGCAGGCTATGCGGCAGGTTCAGGCCGCCTGAACCTGCCGATCCGCGTGCATTCGCGGAACACGCAGGTACTCGTCGCCTGCCAGCCGGTCGCACGACGCTCGTGCGTGCACGCCCTCCGCCTGGTTCAGGGGGCGATCGGGGTCAGGCGCATCTGCCTGCCCTGCTGCTCGATCCGGAAGTGCCGCAACACGTTCATGCCCAGCAGGACGTTGTCGGCGCCCGGCAGCACCGCCACCGCAACGTCCGACAGCCGCAGCCCGGCGACATCGACCTCCCGCGCCCGCGCTTCGCAGCCCTGCACGGCGCCCGCTGCCGTCGAGTACCGGCGGGTGCGGCAGGCGCCCATATCGAGCTGCTGCGCCAGCGCCTCGCCGATGGCGATGGTGCTGGCGCCGGTGTCGACCATGAAGGCCACGTCCCTGCCGTTGATCCTGCCGGTGAGATAGAAATGGCCATCGAAGGTGCGGTCCAGCAGGGCGCCGGCAGAGCTGATCGTCTCGATCGGCTTGGGACGGTAGCCGCTGCCCGACTGGTACGGCCCGAACCGGTCGAACAGCACGAACAGGATTGCGCCGACCACCAGGAAGAATCCAGCCCGCTTCAGAACGGACGCGGGCGGGCCGCCGCCATTCGGATCGTCAGGCATTTATCGGGATGCGTCCGGCGGTCATCGTCTGCGGAAATCGGGCGTCTTGGAAGAGTGGGTCGCTTACACCGAGCGCATAAGGCCGCCGTCGACGCGGATGTTCTGTCCGGTGATGTAACCCGCGCCCTCCGAGGCGAGAAAGGCGATGGTCGCCGCGATTTCCTCGGTGCGGCCGTAGCGGCCCATCGGTACGCTCTGTCGGCGCTCAACAGTTTCCGGCAGGCTGTCTATCCAGCCGGGCAGGACGTTGTTCATGCGCACGTTGTCGGGAGCGTAGGTGTCGGCGAAGATCTTCGTATACGCGGCAAGGCCCGCCCGGAACACAGCCGAGGT